>NZ_RZQY01000638.1:0-3580 GCF_003998575.1 Mesorhizobium sp. M7A.F.Ca.CA.001.10.2.1
GCAGTGCCGCATCGAGGTTGGACAATGGCTCGTCGAAGAGAAAAAGCTTGGGTTCGCGCACCACGGCGCGGCCGATGGCGACGCGCTGACGCTGGCCGCCGGAGAGTTCGGCCGGCCGCCTTTCGAGATAGGGCTCCAGCGACAGCATCGACGAGGCGATGCCGATGCGGCGCTCGATCTCCGGGGCGGGCGTGCCGGCCTGCTTGAGGCCAAGGCCCATATTGTTCTTCACCGTCAGATGCGGGTAGAGCGCATAGGTCTGGAACACCATGGCGATGCCGCGCTTGGCCGGCGGCGTGGCCGAGACGTCCGCGCCGTCGATCACAACACGGCCCGAGGTCGAATCCTCCAGTCCGGCAATGACCCTGAGCAAGGTCGACTTACCGCAGCCGGAGGGGCCGACGAAGACAACGAACTCGCCGTCGTTCACTTCGAGGTTGATGCCCTTCAGCACCTCGACCGGCCCAAAGGCCTTCTTCACGTTCTCGATGTTCAGCGAGCCCACTTCGTTCCTCCGGATTGGAATGTGGGCGCCAAGACACCCCCCTCTGGCCTGCCGGCCATCTCCCCCTCAAGTGGGGAGATTGGCAGCTTTGACGCCGCCGCACTCTTTTCAACGTTGGTGATTGGCGAAGGCCGTGCCGAAAGCTGATCTCCCCCCTTGAGGGGGAGATGGCCAGCAGGCCAGAGGGGGGCGCCGTAGAGCGCAGCCCCTGACGACAATTCCCTGATCACAACCGCACCGCCTTTCCACTGCGCACGCTCTCGTCGGCTGCAAGGCAGACGGCGAGCGATTTGACCGCGTCGTCCATATGTTTGGTGAGATCGAGATCCTCGCGGATCGCCTTCAGCACGAAGGCCTGTTCGAGGTCGCAGAGATCCTGATGGCCGGGTTCGCCCTCCATCGACAGCATCTCGTCGGCCTTGAGAAACTTGCCGTCCGCGCCGGTCGCCGCACTGTGCAGGCGGATGGTCGAGGTCTTGGTGTGGGTGTCGATGTCATCGGACTTCACACCTTCCTTCATGACGATCGACACGCAGCCATTGGGCGAGATGACGTCCTTCACGAAGAACGCCGTTTCCGAAATCATCGGACCCCAGCCGGCTTCGTACCAGCCGACCGAGCCGTCGTCGAACAGCACCTGCAGATGGCCGTAATTGTACATCGACTGCGCCACCTCGTCGGACAGCCGCACGCCCATGCCACGCACCTCGATCGGCTTCGCATCGGTGATCTGCAGCATGACGTCGAGATAGTGCACGCCGCAGTCGACGATCGGCGACGTCGTCTGCATCAACTGCTTGTGCGTCTCCCAGGTGTGGCCTGAGGATTGCTGGTTGAGGTTCATGCGAAAGACGTAGGGGCCGCCTAGCTTGCGGGCTTCGGCGATCAGCCTGATCCAGGACGGGTGATGGCGCAGGATGTAGCCAATCACCAGCTTCCTGCCATTGGCCTTCGCCGCCGCGACGACGCGCCTGGCGTCGGCCACCGTCGTTGCCAGCGGCTTCTCGACGAAGACGTGGCAACCGGCCTCGAACGCCCTCACCGCATAGTCGGCATGGCTGTCGGAATAGGTGGCGATGCAGGCGACATCGGGCTTTTCCTCGCGCAACGCCTCGTCGAAGGAGCGCCTGATGCCGTAATCCGACAGCCCGTCCGGCAGCGGCACGTCGGAGCGATTGATCAGCGCCGCGATCTGGAAACCTGGATTGGTATGGTAGGCCAGCGCATGGCTGCGACCCATATTGCCGAGGCCGGCAATGACGACGCGGAGGGGTGTTTCAGAGTTCACTTGACGGCTCCGGACGTGATGCCGCGGATCAGCTGCCGCGAGAAGATGACGTAGAGGATCAGCACCGGCATGATCGCCAGCGACAGGGCTGCCAGGATGGCGTTCCAGTTGGTGACGAACTGGCCGAGGAACAGCTGGGCGCCGAGCGTCACCGTCTTGGTTTCTTCCGACGGCGCCAGGATCAGCGGGAACCACAGATCGTTCCAGATCGGGATCATGGTGAAAACGGCGACGGTCGCCATCGAGGGCCTGACCAGCGGCAGCACCAGCCGGAAGAAGATGGTGTATTCGGACAGGCCGTCGATGCGGCCGGCATTCTTCAGATCGTCGGAGACCTGCTTCATGAACTCCGACAGGATGAACACGGCAAGCGGCAGGCCTTGCGCGGTGTAGACCAGGATCAGCGCCGTCAGCGTGTTGACCAGCCCGCTCGCCACCATCAATTGCAGGATGGCGACGGTGCCCAGCCGGATCGGGATCATGATGCCGAGCGCCAGGTAGAGCCCCATCAGCGAGTTGCCGCGGAAGCGGTATTCCGACAGGGCGAACGCCGCCATGGCGCCGAACAGGAGCACGAAGAACAGCGAGGCGACGGTGACGACGAGGCTGTTCTGGAAATAGTGGATGAAGTCGCCCTGGCCGATGACGGTCGTGTAGCCGATCAGGTCGAAGGTTTTTGGCGTCGGCGGCGTCAAAGGCGCGCCGAAGATGCCGGCGCGGGACTTGAACGAGTTCATGATGACGAGGATCACCGGAAACAGCGCGATCACCGTGTAGGTCAAAAGGATCGCGTGGGCGCCGATGGTGCGGGGCACGGAACGGGTGGCGGTGCTCATCTCTCGGCCCCTCAGAACTGGTAGCGACGCAGGCGCGTCTGGACGAGGAAGAGGTAGACGCAGACGCCGCCGAGGATGATCAGGAACATCATCGTGGCGATCGCCGCGCCCATATTGGGGTCGCCGGTCTGCAGCTGGAAGCCGAAGAAGGCGCGGTAGAGGAAGGTGCCTAAAATGTCGGTCGAATAGTTCGGCCCGGCGAGCGCGCCTTGCGCGGTGTAGATCAGGTCGAAGGCGTTGAAATTGCCGACGAAGGTGAGGATCGAGATGATGCCGATCGACGGCAGGATCAGCGGCAGCTTGATCTTCCAGAATTGCGACAGGCCGGTAATCCCGTCGCATTCCGCGGCCTCGATCACCTCTTCGGGGATCGACAGCAGTGCCGCGTAGATCAGCATCATCGGGATGCCGACGAACTGCCACACCGAGATCAGGCTGAGTGCGGTCAGTGCATATTGCTCCTTGCCGAGCCATGGCGTGAACAGGCTTTTCAGGCCGACGAGGTCCATCAGATGCGGCGCCACGCCCCACAACGGGGACAGGATCAGCTTCCAGGCGAAACCGACGATAACGAAGGACAGGATGGTCGGCACGAAGATCGCCGTGCGGTAGAAAGCCGCGAATCTCAGTTTCGGACTGGACAGAAGCGCGGCCAGCATGACGCCGATCGGGTTCTGCACGATCATGTGGATGATGAAGAACCAGACATTGTTCCTCAGCGCGTTCCAGAAACCCACCGACCAGTTGGGGTCGCCGAACAGCGTGCGGAAGTTTTCCAGCCCGACGAAGACCTGGTGCTGCTCGATGTTGCGGAACAGCGACAGCTGCAGCGTGCCGGCGAGCGGCAGGATCATGATCGCCGTGTAGACAAGCACCGCCGGCGCCAGGAAGACGCCTATATGCCAGCGGAACGGTCTTTTCGGTCTGATATCTGCGGCCATGAGTTCGGTC
>NZ_RZQY01000639.1:0-3571 GCF_003998575.1 Mesorhizobium sp. M7A.F.Ca.CA.001.10.2.1
AGGTGAGACTGAGCCCCACCATCCCCACCAGATAGACCCAGGCCCCCGGCCAGCGCAGCGTGCCGGCCGACAGGAAGAGCAAGGCGCCCATGGCGCCAAACCAGACGAATGTTTGGAGGACCAATTTCGCGATCATGATCGACCTTTCATGATATCCGCTCACTGCACTGGCAATTTCAGACCATTGGTCTACCATACCGACCATCGGTCTGTAATTCAAGCGAACTGTGCAGAAGGTTCATCATGCCCCGTGTCATCAAGCATCCAGAGTTCAGGCGAGAAGAGCTTCTGGACCATGCCCAGACCCTTTTCCTGACGCAGGGCTATGACAAAGCGAGCCTCAACGACGTGATTGCGTCCGCCGGCGTCTCGAAGGGCGCCTTCTATCACTACTTCCCCTCCAAGGAGGCTCTTCTGGAAGCATTGGCCCATCGCTTTGCAAGACAGGCACTGGCTGGGGTGCAGGACATAATCGACGATCCGGACCTAGACCCGCTTGGCCGCCTGAATGGCCTGCTCAGCCAGTCGCGGCGGGCAAAGATCGAGACCGCGCCCGAAGCTTGGACTCTTTTCGAGACGATGTTTCGGCCTGAGAATCTGGTGCTTTTCCACCGTATCAATCTGGCCGCCAGCGCGTCGTTTTCACCTCTGCTGGTCAAGATCATCAGGCAAGGGATCGAAGACGGCACTTTCAGGACCTTCGATCCGGAAGGTGTTGCCGACATCGTCATGCAATTCGGCATGGCCACGCATGACGTCGTTGCCAAGGCAATTGCCGGCGGCAGCGACGCCGACATGGAGATCGCGATCGAGGCCCTGGAGAAACGCGTCAGGCTCTACGAGATCGCTCTCGACCGCATACTGGGCCTGCCCGATGGAAGCATCCGGATCGGCGAGCCCGGCTATGTGCGCACCGTCATGACGGCCAGGCGGCGAAAGAGTGCCGGCAAGGCGCTGGCCAAGCCTGATATCTAGTCCTTGTCCCAGCGCGGCCGGCGCATCGAAAACACCTCGTCGACGCTGGCATAATCCATATAGCCGAGACGGGCGACATTGCCGGCCTTGGTGATGTCGAACAGGCCGTCTGTCAGGAAGGCGTCGTCGATGTGCACGCCGACCACTTCACCGGCAACAATCACAGCGCTTGTCGGCGATCCGTCCAGCGCCTTTGGCCGAAAGACTTCCGTCACCCGGCATTCGAGCGCGGCCGGCGCTGCCGCCACGCGCGGCGGCGCCACCAGCCGAGACGGCGCCATGGCAAGATCGGCATAGACGAACTCGTTGACGCCGCGCGGAGCATTGACCGATGTGCGGTTCATCTTCTCCGCGAGATCGCGGCTGACGAGATTGGCGACGAACTCGCCGGTTTCCTGGGCGAAGGAGGCGCTGTCCTTCTCGCCTTCGGAGGAGAACCAGACGATGAAAGGCCGCGTAGAAACGGCATTGAAGAAGGAGTATGGCGCGAGATTGACCTCGCCTGCCCTGTTCAGTGTCGAAATCCAGCCGATCGGACGCGGCGCCACGATCGCCTTCGAAGGGTCATGCGGCAGGCCGTGGCCCTTTGAGGGTTCGTAGAACATTCAGCCCGCCCACGGTCCCGAATAGTCACTGTACAGCTTTGCCGGATCGGGCCGGGGCCGCTCCGGTGCCGGGCCGGCATAGGAGCCGATATGGATGAAGCCGATGACCCGCTCCTGCGGCGCCAGCCCCAGCAGCGCCCTGCCCTCCGGCACATCCGAATACCAGTTGCTGATCATGTTGGTGCCATAGCCCAGCGCATTCGCTGCTATCATCAGGTTCATCGCCGCCATGCCGCCCGACAGGAACATTTCCCATTGCGGGATTTTTGGATTGTCCCTGGGGATCGAAACGACGCCGATCACCAGTGGCGCGCGCGAGAATCGCGCCAGTTCCTGGTTGCGGCGGCCTTCGGACAAGGGACCTTCCCGCTGCTCTGCAAGCGCTGCCAGTTGGCTGCCGATCTCGACGCGGGCGTCGCCACGGTAGAGGATGAAGCGCCAGGGCTCCAACCGGCCATGGTCGGGCACCCGGGAGGCAGCGGCGATCATCGTGGCGATCTCCGCATCGCTCGGCGCCGGCTCCTTCAAATCGGGGATCGGTGCGGAGTTTCGGGTGAGCAGGAAGTCGATGATCGGCGACGCCATGGGCGCAAGTCTCCTGGACATTCTGTTTTGAGCTGAAGCGCACCATCGGGGATTCGGGCGGCTCGGGCATTGGCGCGGGATACGCCGGAGGGAAGAGTCGTTTCAACTCTTAAGCCTTGAAATTGCCACCGCCATGGGCTTCAACGCAAGGCATGTTTGAGGGGACTGTCCGTCTTTTCCTGGTCTGGCTCGGCGCGCTGATATTCATGGCGCCGGTTTCGCTTGCCGTGGCGCAGAACGTCGACGGTGTCACCGACCTGAAGCTTCCGGGAATTTCGAGCTACGCGACGCCGAAAGGCGAGACGTCACTGGCGCTGAGCGGCGGCGGCGCCATCACATTGTCCGCCCAACTAACCGACAAGGGTTCCGACATCACGCGCGGCATCGTCTGGCGGGTTTTCAAGCCCGAAGCCGTCAACGGCAAATTGCCGATGGTTGCCTCCTCCCATGGCGGCACCGCCGTCTTCCAGCTCGAACCCGGCAGCTATCTGGTTCACGCCTCCTACGGCCGGGCCGGCGCCACCAAGCGCATCACTGTCGGCAAGGACGCCAAGCGCGAAAGTCTCGTGCTCGACGCCGGCGGCCTCAAGCTCGACGCAGTGCTGTCCGGCGGCGTGCGCATTCCACCAAAGAAGCTGCGATTTTCGATCTACGAAGGCACCGCCGAGGCCAATGGCGACCGCGCGCTGATCATTCCCGATGTCGAGCCCAACAGCGTCGTGCGGCTCAACGCCGGCATCTATCACGTCGTCTCGACCTATGGCGCAGTCAACGCGGTCATCCGCTCCGACATCCGTGTCGAGGCCGGCAAGCTGACCGAAGCCACCGTCGAGCACCACGCCGCCGAGATCACCATGAAGCTGGTGCGCGAAACCGGTGGCGAGGCGATCGCCGACACATCCTGGTCGCTGCTCAACGAATCGGGCGATCCGATCAAGGAAACCGTCGGCGCCTTCGCCTCGATGGTGCTGGCCGAGGGCGACTACACCATCATCGCCAAGAACCGCGACCGCATCTATCAGAAGGATTTTACGGTCGTGGCCGGGCAGAACCAGGAGATCGAGGTTCTGGCCACCGAGGCCGCGGCGATGGATCCCGAAGAAGGCGCGGACTAACCTTCCGCGGCAGGTTTCCTGTTTTCAGGCTGCCATCTTGGTCCGCGCTGGCAGGAACGGAATCCGGCGGCGCGCCACGATTGGCGCCAGATCGAACACGCCGCGATACAGCCGGTCGAGCAATGCCTTGCGGTCGCGCAACGGCTCCAACTCGCTCCAGCTCAGCACATCGCCGACGCGCACGTCTATCGCCTTGCCGGACAGCCGCGCGAATTCGTGGATGAGCAGCGACGTGCGCAGCGTCAGCGAGGCCTTGCCGACGAATTTCGCCACCCGGCCGTCGCGCTCGGC
>NZ_RZQY01000063.1:0-15699 GCF_003998575.1 Mesorhizobium sp. M7A.F.Ca.CA.001.10.2.1
GAGTTTGATATTTGGCAGGACGAAATCGCGAATGATCCTGGCGAGTTCCACGGTAGGCAGTCCGGAAAATACGGCTCGGGTGAACCCTTTCACGTCAGCCTGTTGGCTCAAAAACCAGTCGACCAAGCCGTGTGAAGTGTTCAACTCGCGGCCGATTATCGAAGTCCGAAGGGTTATCGAGTTCTCACAAACTACTTCGCCCAGCAGCTTGCTCCGCCCGTATAAATCATCAGCATTGGGCCGGGCACTTTCGCTGTAGTTCCCGGCCGCACCGTCAAAGACACAATCGGTACTGATATGAACGAGACGAGCCCTCGCGACTGCGCAGAGGCGTGCCAGCCGATGCGGCAAAACTGCATTAATCGGAATTGCGGCGAGAGGGTCATTCACAGATGACATCTGCTTGACAAGCCCAATGCAATTTATGACCACATCCGGGTTTGCCACCGCGAAAATCTTGCTTAGTCCATCAAAATTCTCGACGTCGCCTGCGTCGATCAGCGTCGCCCGACTTTCTGGAAAAACAGGATGCAGATTATTTGAACGGGTGGAGCCAAAAACTACGTAGCCTTCGCTGTTCGCAAAGAATCTGAAAACTGCATTGCCCAGCATGCCCGAGGCACCGAGGACAAGGATTCTGGGGTGCGTCGATTGAGCCATGGTATCTCTCGCTATCTCCGTGATGCTCGTCGCTCCCTTAAAGCCCGACGGAAATGTTCGACTAAATCAAGAGCGAGTGGACCAGGTGCGAAATGCTGATTGAAATATTCACGCCCCGCAGTACCCATCGCCTCCCGCGTTTCTCTTGGGAGGCCCTTCAATCGTATGATTGTCTCTGCCAGGGCTATGCTGTCTTCGGCTGGCACAACTAGGCCCGCCTTGGCCTCGCTTACGATATCGGCCGCCTCGCCATCAAGGCACGCCAAGATGGGGCGCCCAGCTGCTAAGTATGTCGGGATTTTGCTCGGCACCGTCAAACCTAAACCCTTTGCCCGGTTAAGTGTGACTAGGAGAGCAGAGGCCTGTGCAAATACCGCCGGCATTGCCTCTGGCGGAAATCGTCCTACTAGCATGACATTGGTGAGATGAAGTCGCTCAATTTCGGTCCTGAGCCACTCAGACCGGCTTCCACTTCCAACAAGCACGATGTTGATCTCGGGATCTGATATTCGGCCTGCCGCGTCTAAAACTGTCTCCAGCGCCTGAGCTGACCCGAGATTACCCGCAAACACGACATTGAACCCGCGCGTAAGATCCAGAGGCGAACCCGTGAATTTGCTATCCACCGCCAGATTCAAATCGCCAGGATTGGGGTGGTATGCGATTGGCACCGCATCGCCGGCAACGGCGCGTATCTTTGCGATGAAACCGCGTGACTGGGCTAGAAGAAGGTCGGAACGTTGGTAAATGAAACGAGTGAGGGCCTCCACAGCGCTCAGCACTCGCTGGTTGCGAACAAACCCTGTTTCTTCCAAATTGTCCGGCCACAGATCCTGGACCCAAATCACATGAGCGGCAGATTTGAACTGTCTGAAAACGGCCCCTACCAATCCTTGCAGAATCGGGGAGTTCGCATACACGAAGACAATATCGTATCGCTTGGATCGCGTTAAAAATAGCCCGATGATGCTCCCCGACACGACGAATGAGAGGTAATTCCACACTCTCCGTAGCCCCCCGCCTTTGCCTCGCGGTACAACAGGCACCCGGTGTATCAGGTACCCGGACGGATGAATTTGAGTCCCTGAGCTAAGCGCTCGGTAGCCTTCAAATATTTGGCCATGCGGATAGTTCGGCTGACCGGACAAAACCTCAACGTCGCACCCACACGAGCGAAGCGACTCGACAACCTCGTTGATTCTGAACGTTTCGGGCCAAAAATGCTGACTGACGACCAGCACCCGCAACTTCTCGTTAATTCGGTCTGGTGACGGGCTGCCGCACAAAGCCGCGGTCGCGAGGTTCATGACTCAGCCGAACGCTTGATGCTCATCAGCAGGTGATCTTCGATGCCGGGAGTGAACTCCGGCACAGTCGATTTGAGGAGCTTCACGGCGCCTTGCAGATCCCGGGCGCTGACCACGCATTGCATTTCATCAAAAATGCGCACAATGACAGCACGTTTGATCGACCGCGACGATGCGGCCAAGATGCCTGGGGCTCCTGTCTCACTCAAGGTCTCTTTGCTGTCGAACAGCTCCTCGTAGAGCTTCTCTCCTGGCCGCAGCCCCGTGTAGATAATCTGAATATCCTTGCCCGGTCGCCGTCCCGAGAGCCGAATAAGATTTCGTGCCAAATCGACGATTTTCACCGGAGACCCCATATCGAGCACGAAAATCCGGCCTCGCTCATGCTGTGGCGCGGGGGTGTATGCCGCCGCCTGTAGAACGAGGAGACAGGCCTCAGGGATCGTCATGAAAAAGCGTTCCATATCGGCATGAGTGACGGTCACAGGACCACCCGCCTTGATCTGCTGTTCGAAAAGAGGGACGACCGAGCCAGCCGACCCCAAGACATTGCCGAACCGAACTGTGATGAACCGCGTGCCGATGACCTCCGGGTCGAGGTCCAACGCCTGGCAATACATCTCCGCCATTCGCTTGGTTGCCCCCATAACATTGGCGGGATTTACCGCCTTGTCGGTCGACACCATGATCATCCTGGATACATTTGCACTGAGCGCCGCATCGGCGACATTTCGTGTTCCGATTGCATTGGTGAAAATGCCTTCGAGCGGCTGAGCCTCAACCATCGGCACATGCTTCAGTGCCGCAGCATGGAACAGCACATCAGGTTTGAAGCGTTCAACGATCGTGCGCACCGCCTCTTTTTCCCGCACGTTGCAAAGAGCGGCTTGGATATCGATATTTTGCCATCTCTGAGACAGCTCGGACTTGATTGTGTAGAGCGCGAATTCGCTGGCATCGAGAAGAATTAGGCTTCCGGGCTTCAGGTCAGCAATCTGTCGTGCCAACTCAGATCCAATGGAGCCACCGGCCCCTGTAATCATGATGGTCTTACCCTGAATCATCGACTGGATCTTGGGCACGTCCAGTCGAACGGGGTCTCGTTGCAGAAGGTCCTCCAGCTTGATTGGCCGCAGTTCGATCTCCGCATCGATGCTTTGCATATCGAGCAAATTTGGCAGCCGAAGGATTTCTAGCTTCTGAGTTGCGGCAATTTCGACCAGCGCTTCAATGCTGGCATGACGTTCATAATCATCACGTGATCGCGTGAGGATTATCGCCTCTGGGCGGCGCCCCCGAGCCTCAAATCGGGAGAGAATCTGGGGTAGCCGTTCCAAAGGCCCCATAACTGGAACTCCGCGGATAGATCGGCCTGTTCTTCGTCCTCTCTCGTCAATGATTGCCAGCACCTCAAATGAGGCACGATCCCTTTCCTTTATAGCCCTCAGGAAAGCTTCCGCATTGTCGGTAGCTCCGATCAAGAGCACGTTTCTTCCCCCGGCGGGTTCGGCCTTTCTTCTTCGTTTGCTGTCATGGTGATTGCGGTAAACTCGATACGCAGCGCGAGGTCCGGCCAACAGCACGACGGTGAACGCCCAGGCTATGACAACAGAAGAGCGTGGGATCGCATTCAGCCGAATCAGAAGGAACTCAGCGACAATAAAGAGCGCGATGGCCACGCTAGTCGCGCCAGCGATTGCTACCAAATCAGGAAGCGACGCATAGCGCCATATTCCGCGGTTTAGTCCCAGCAAGAAACCTGCCGTACTGACCATGACCCCGAAGAGGGTAGCTGCTCCAAGCAATACCGGCCAATTTAGCAGGAAGCCATCAAAATCCAGTCGCAACACAAATGCTAGTAGCATCGCGACAGCACCCATTATGCCATCGTGCGCTAGGGCCATTCCTCGCAGCGTAATTGGCCTAGGGATAGTTAGACCCCTTCTAAACTTTATCCTGACATCAGAGCTGCCTGGAAGGCCGCATCTGGCTTCCGGCACCTGCTTAAGGCTTTCGTTCAACACGGATGGTCACGTTGATCAGGCGGTTCACGGATGTCTCAACCCCAAGTCAAGCTGTCTCCTCGAAGCTCGGTCAAGGATCGGGTCCAATTTGAGCCAATTTGTCCAACTGTATAGACCAGCGAAGACGCTTCGAGCACGGATAATAATCTCCCCAGCCGGAAGCCGCGGTCCAATGATAGCTTTCGTTGACGAAGCACGATCACGTAGCGAGCCGTGATCCGACCGGTGATTCTATTTGCATGATGTATTCAGTCCTCCACTACGCAACAACTACTTGGTGGCTTCCATAAGGGCAACGATAATGATCCAGTCGCCCCCACTTTTTGAACTTGGGCTTGATTCAGGCGGCGCCATCTCTGCGGAAGAGCTGGCGATCGCCGCCGAGATGCCATGCTCCGATCGGGCTGCTGACTTCGGATTTTGCCAGGACGGACCTTAGTCTATTTGGCGATTGGACAAGTCTTCGTTGCACAGCCAGGCCAGAGTGATGACGTCCTAGGCCTTATCGACTGAGTTTCTTGTGGGCAGAGCCCGCCGCGGCGCTTTTCCTGACGCACGCACAGGGGGCGATCCTTACGCGTCGAAGGCCTGTAAACGACCCTCCACTTTCAGGGACCGTAGCTTGTTGATGCGGTGCCATGCTGTGCAGTCTTTCAGGAGAAGAAGTCTCTGAGCCGCTCCCTTGACGTCACCAGGGCCCAACTTTCCGACATGCTGCCTCGCTTCGAGGCGAAACGATTCAGGGATTTTCACTTCGAGGTAGAGGAAAAGGAGGCACACGGCAGATGGCCGGTGCGAAGCTGCGGCATGGGAACCGCCCGGCTTTGATTTACCTGCTGGCGATACTCCCAGGTTGCTACGAAACCGCCGCAACCACCTTTCAAATGGACTTGCGGTTGGCAGGCATGGGTTCGGTCGCCTTGGTGTCCCTATAGGAATCGGGTTCCGCTAATTCCTCGCCCAATGCGGCGATTACAGCTGCCATGCGACCACGCACTCGTGAAGGAAGATGCATCAGCCCCTCGATCAGGCGCCGGCCTTCCGCGCTTGCAATGAAGTCGATGCGCTCGTCGACAGGCAGGGGCGAAGCTTCACGGCTGGTCTCATTCCCAGGCAGGCCTTCGAAGAAGCGACGGACGGGGACGTCCAGGGACCTGCCGATCTCGTAGAGCATGGAAGCACTCACGCGATTCCTCGCGTTCTCATATTTCTGAAGCTGCTGGAAGCTGACACCTATGGATCGGGCAAGCTGTGCCTGCGAGACGTCTGACTGGACGCGAATGATCGCGATCTGCCTGCCAACATGCTGATCGGTGGGATGAGGCGCGGTCTCCGCTCCAGCCCTTGTCAACACCTCAAATCTGGTGCGCTTCGATTCCGGAAAAGCCTTCTGATGCTGCATATATCACTCCAGACTGGAGAGTTCGTCGCGGTATGCTCCGGCCAAACTCACCAAACCTCCAATGAACAGGGAGTGCGAAACCTTCCTGGTCCGCTTTCTGGCCTTTGGTGGATTACGCGAATGGTCAGAGAGTTTGATGCCGGATTTGCGGCACCAATCGCCAGTAGGGTCTTGCGGCCCGGGGATACTCGTCTCAGCCGCAGAAAAAATACCTTAAGGGCGGCATTGAAGATCCGGTTCACCAGCCTTTCCAACCCCATCTTGCGGCGGCTGCACGCCGACCGCGAAGAGAAGCATGAACTCGAGCGGAAGCTCTCCCGTCCCAAACCAATCACGGATCCCGAATCTCCGAACGTCGATTGTCGAGAATACTCCGTGGTGAAATACTCTTCAAGGCACTGCTCTCGTATCTATGGAAATCCGAGAGGTGTTCGCGCGCAACCTGAGAACTTTGCGGCAGACCAAAGGCCTGTCACAGGAGGAGCTTGCGCATCAGGCAGGGATCGATCGCACCTACATTAGTGCGTTGGAACGCAACGTGTATAACGCCAGCATCGACGTCGTTGATAGGCTGGCCGAAGTGCTGGGCGTGGACGCCGCGGAATTGCTGAAGCGCCCCTCAGCTGATCTGCAGGGAACGAAGTCGGAGCTTGACGAATAAAGAAGTTGATAAACTCAACGTGTGTAAGCTGCCAAGTCTACGCACATGGAAATGCTCGAACTCGCGGCCGAAATTTCGGTCGCTTGCGTCGGGAGAAGGCAAGGTGGAAGCGCGCTCAGGTTCAGCCAGCAATATCTAAGCGGCCTGGAACGTGGTCGTCGCAATCCGACGGTCATCACGCTGCAGTAGCAAACCGATGCGCCTCTTGTGAGACGCGTTACGGGCACACAAACTAACCTTCTGCGTCCAATATGAGGCGCATACCCAAAAGTTCATTACCCGACCGTGCGTGCGCCGGTCGCATCATACCTCCCAAATCGTCGATTGAAGGACTGCCTGCTATGCGAGGTCGAGTTCGCCGCGCGACTCCATCTCTAAAAGATATCGGGCCTTGGCTAGGCGATCCCCTCCCCCGACGGCAGGATAGCCGCAGATGGCGAGAGCGCCCTCTGCTCTTGCCGGCTGGCTCTGGCGGGGTCGCCGCTGCCACCGCCTAACTCGTATAGGGCTTTGCCGAACTCAGCATAAGCTATCTTGTGCGCGTCAAGCAGCGCTCGAAGACTCATGGACAGTTCTTGGTCTCGGCTCGGCGGCTCTGCACCAAGCGCCGCCGTAACCGACGAGGAACGACTGCGCTGCCGGAGTGGAGGTGCAAGCTCGTCGGTTGGATCCTAGACATGGCAACCTCTTCCATTAGCATTGATGCCCATCACGCCAGTGACGTCGAACCATCAAAGCGTAGCACGACGGTTTGCGCATTCGTGTCAGGATCAACACATCCAAGCAGTCGAGAGCCAGGGCGGCTGGGGCGATGCGTAGCGCCTGCATCTTAGGATGCCGTGCCTAACCGCCCTGCGGAAGCTCCGATTGAGCGCGGGCTTGTCGCGACCGGCGCTTCCATTGGGGCGGTGAAGCCAATGTATCCGCCGTGCGGAGGATGGCGCCAGCCTACAAGCCTGCGCTCGGCCGGCATCCTACGGCCGGCGCTGGCGACGTCGGCTCTACGGGCCGAGCTGAAGCCCCTCTGCTGCAGCGAGCCGTTCGCCGATCCGGGGGGACTTCGGGCTAGGTCGGCGAGGTTCTAACGTGGTCTATCCAACAGCTCGTTATCTACCGACGAGCGGCCACCTCAAGAACAGTCTCTGACCACGCCCTCCTTCCCGGGCCCCACAAAAGCCAGTCGGGCTGCCGCACATCGCACTAAGCTACGGACGAAGAACGAAAATCGACGATCTTGGGAGGTGCAGCAAAGACCCGCACCTCGCGAAAATGCGGCATAACCACTTGAAACAACACAACCGATCGACGCCGCACCTCGCGGCCTTTTATCTCGCCATCGTTCTTCGGTCGTATTTCGTGGCTCTCGCTCGATAGCACCAAAACTCGCTCTGCCACGCGGGAATACCCGGGTGTCCCCTGTTGCGCTAAGAACTACGAAAGGAGGCGGATCGCTTCTAGAGCATACCGCTGATGTGCACTGAGAGCGCCGCTTCAGCCGCAGCCGATCTGAAGCCGCCTTGATGACGAGAGCGCATCTCTGGCACGATCGCGGGCACGTCGGAGTCGCCAGATTTGACCTTAGATGGCACTGGCCGGCGTGTCATATCGACACTGCGAAGGCGTGCCAAAAGCAGTCTGGCTGAACAAAATGGAGATAAGCCGCCGTGTGGCAGAATGACATTCTTGTGTTGCCTGACGATCTGATTGCGTTCGCCTGGTCTGCACCGATGCGGGACTTGGCGGCAAAGCTCGAACTGTCCGACGTCGGGCTAAAGAAGCTGCTGACGCGAAGCGGAGTAGCGTCGCCGCCGCAAGGTTATTGGAACAAAATCCGTGCCGGAAAGAGGGTGCCATCAGTACCCAAGGCGCCACCGCGGCGCCCCGGTGAACTGGGTCGAGTAGGTGTCGACGGCCGCTTCAAAAAGGTGCTGCCTATTGCCGCCCCTCTTGCATCCAATGGGCCATTTGCGTCCGCCCTGGTTCCAGAAGACCTCGACGAACTCCACGCACAAGAGTTGAAGGCGATTGGCAAAGTCTCTGTCCCGCAGACGTTGGACAGGCCCCACAAAGGGCTCGTTCAACTGCTCAAGCAGGAGCAGCGCCGCCGCGACAAAAATGCAGAGCGTGAGTGGAGCTTTGACGAACCCAAGTTCGACAATCCACTAGGCAAGCGGCGGCTGAAAATCTTCAATGCGCTGTTTTTGGCGCTCAGCAAGCGTGGCCATGACGGTGATGCCTACGAGCGCGATGGCGAAGTTCATGCGCGAGCAACCATCGGCGATTCCTATCTTGGTTTGGACATTGGAATAGTCGGTAGCCACCGCACCGTGCGTCAGCATGGGTACCTGCGGCCGGCGCCAGACCTGCCAGCATCAACCCTTATCGCGCTGCGGATCGATCCAGGTTTCGATCGCAAGAATACGGTTTCTTGGCAGGATGACGGTGACGCCAAGCTTGAGTCAAAGATCGCTGAGATTGCGGCTGCGATCATCGTGGCGGGCGAGAAAAAGTTCAGAGCTAGCCTGCGGGAAGCCGAGGAGCGCGCAGAGCGGGAGCGGATCGAAAAGGAAAATCAGCGCCAGGAATGGCTAGCCCAGCGCAACCAACAGCGCCTGCAAAACCTGCGGACCAGCGGAGAGCTACTGCGTCAGTCTGAAGAGATTCGCGCACTTGTTGAGCGCGTCCGTCGCGCGATCCCTACTTGTAGAACCGTGCGCTGACCGCTTTCGGGCCGAGAGTGGACCGACGGCTCCGAGGCTCGGATCGTCAGTAGCGGACCTTCGAACGTCGAATGATCTCAAAGACCAACTGCCAGCTTTCTGCGCGTTAAGCCATGATCGGAGGCGTCGAATGCGAACATGTGTTGAGGGCGGATGTTTCCGGCCTCGGCCCTTTTCGCTCCTAAGTGTGGCCGTGGGATACACCGCCGGTCCCTTGTGTCCCTCCCTGCCTTCGCCCCCAAAGCTGCTGAGGCGCATAGTAGGCTTCTCTTTTGCGCCTCAGATGTGTATGCCTTAATCAGCTCCATGGAACATCTAGCTGGAGCTGATCAAAAATATATGAAGCCACCAACGCAACCTGACTCCGACCGGCCCTTGAATGCCGAGGCGGCCGATCTTTTTGGCTTTGTGGGCATAGCCAGAAGACTCGCACCCGCAATTCTGAAGACGTTCGAAACAGACGGCATGGTCGTTGGCCTGGAGGGGCCTTGGGGATCAGGCAAGACCACGCTGCTGAACTTCCTGCGGCACGAGCTGGACAAGAGCAAGCCGGAGCACATCCACGTCATAAACATCGCGCCATGGCTCAGCGGAGATCGGTCCAATCTCGTATCCTCCCTGCTTATCCCAATAGCGGACATTCTGGATCAGATTGAAAACGCGCACGCCAAACAGAGCCGTTGGAAGCAGCTGAAGAAGAAAGGAACCGACCTCGGCAATCTCGTCCGGTCGTACGGCGCGAAAACAGGGCGGACGTTGGCGCCGGCCGCGCGGTTGGCTGAATATTTCATTCCCGGTGCGAAGATCGCGGGAGACTCGTTGGATTTGGCTTCTGAGTACCTTGAGCAGTCTGAACGCCAACAGACGACTGCCGAAATCAAAGCCAACATTTCCAAGAGGATTTCCGAGCTCAAAATCGGCTTCGTCGTCATTCTGGACGACCTCGACCGGCTTGAGCCCGAACAAGCCGTTGAGGTGGTCCGGCTGGTGAGGTCGGTCGCCGATTTCCCGAAGATTACCTACCTGATGTGCTATGATCGGGCGGCCCTATCCCACGCGCTTATGACTGGCCTGAAGATATCCGATGGAGATCAGTTCCTTCAAAAAATCATCCAGCTGACCTTCACTATACCACTCCCCGAGCCATTCGACTTGCGGGAGCAATTCCTCACAGAGGCTTTGGCCATCTTCGAGGAAGTCACCGGAAGCCCCGCGACTAGTGAGCTCCTCTCCGATCTTAAAGTTGGGGTGGACCGCGAAGGTGGCGCACTACGGACCCCGCGAGAGGTCAAGCTTGCTCTCAACAGCCTCCGGTTCCTGTATCCCTCGATCAAGGACGATGTCTATTTCCCCGACGTCTGCCGGTTGCACCTGATCAAGACAACGAACCCGGCTCTCTATCGTTGGATCGAGGAATATCTCTCGCTACGCTCGGTCCTCGTCACAGGCGATGGTACAATCAGCAGCCACGACAAGAAGGAGATCGGCAAGCGGCTTCAGGAGCTTCTGCCGTCAGACGACGCAATGTCCACGCAGTCAATCTGGAGCCTGCGCCGGTTCATTCCAGGCATCATCAAGAACGACAGTCCCGAGCAATGCGTCTTTTCGAGCTCAAGCGTAGGCGAAGTGAAAAACATGATCGCGCTGCGCCGTCTGGGCAGCCCGATCCATTACCGCTACTACTTCGCGCTGACGTATCCGAAAACGATAATGCCGGATGACGAGTTCAACGCGTTGCTCGCCCTCGCAACGAGCCACACGTCGGCGCTGACGGAGAAACTCGTCGCTCTCGCCCGGAAAAGGAGGTCGTCAGGAAGGAGTTGGTTCGAACATTTACTGGACCGGCTGGATGACGACATGATCAGAAGCCTCGGCGCATCGAGGCTCTCAGGTCTGATAGAAGCCATATCCAACGGCATGGATGTCATCCTTGCCGAAGACAACAGTCCGCGGCCGTTGTCGCTGTCAGTCTCGGATATCGCGGAACGTGTGGTGAGGGGTTGCCTCAAACAGTTGAAGACGTTGGACCACGATGCCTTTACCTCGGCAGCCACCAAGCTCGCCTCAGACTGTCCGTCGCTGAACTGGCTGATCGGGCACTTCATCAGAGACGAGCTTTTCATGCATGGCCTCGTCGGTGAACGGGCAAATCCTGATGGCTCGGCCTTCGACCGTGAGAAGCTGACTGACCTCCTGAATAGCTTGAAGACGCGTGCTACCGCTCAGGTGAACGATGGCGATCTTTCGAAGATGCCGGATCTAGCAGCCTACCTCTTTGGCTGGAGGGACCTGTCAGGCCTGGAAGAGCCAAAGGCCTGGGTCACGAAATTCACCGAACCCGATGAAGGCTTTCTTTTCCTCCTGGACAAGCTGCGCAGTTGGGCCGTGAGCGACCGGGTATATTACCCGCTCCAGCAATCGGCTGTCAGCGTGTTTCTGGATTGGGATGAAACCACAAAGCGACTGGAAACGCTGGCTGACACTGAGCATAGGGAGAAGGTGGAAGAACTCAAGGTCGCGATCGAGCAGGGCAAACACTGAGCACTTGCCGTGAGCGCAGAAATTGATCGGCGGGAATGGCGGTGCAGGAAGGAAGCAAACAAACACCTCAATGGCTCATTGGAGGGGCGCGAAGCGTTCCGTTAGAACGAGGGGCCGTTTGCCGACCGGCAGTTTCTGGCGTTCAAAAAGCGACAGCGGACATTCGATTCGGTAGCTCCGAGGTCCCTGACTGACCCGTTCAAGACCTTCCTCCGACCCCAAAATGCAGGCCCTGATCCAATCCGGACCTTCCTAACACGGTTTCCTTGCCGAAAGCCGACTGTGAGCCCGCTAGAGGACGCGGCGAGAACCAAAGCCTCTTGCTTGTGAGTGAAGAGTTCTTGCACGTTCCGAAGAAGCAGGGGTCTAGTAGAAACAATCCACGCGAATGGGCCAGCTAATGGAGGTGTCGTGAACGCGGTACAGATGCGTGAAATTATCGTGGGGCTGCTTGCCGCAACCTACAACACCGTTGGCGAAGACGGCCTTGCCAGCGCATTCATCCTTGGCCGACGCGATAGGCATCCCGCCTTAGGCGGCATTTCTGTCACGCTTTTCTTCCGTCGAAAGAAGCTGATGCCTGCGGTGATGAAGCTGAGGTCCCTCGGGCCGCCACATCTCCGTTATCTTCCGTTGGGCCATTCCTTTGAGAAGCTGCGGTCTTTCCTCACGGACCGGTACCACCTTGTTGCGGGCAACAACATTTTCAGCCGCGCTGAAACCTCACTCCTGGAGCGGATATCGAAGGAGCAAGTTGACTTGCTTGTCGACCAGTTCGCAGAGAGCGATATCCTCACTCCGCCTCTAGAAACTTGCCTCTTTCCGCTGGTCACCATCCAGATGAGAGATGCGTTTGAGGGGGCGGTATTCTCGCTCTCGACAGCGACTGGTCTTGCAGCACAAACGCCGCTCGCGAACCTGCCACGCGGCTACGTCGATGGTCATCTATTCCCGCCATTCAGCGACTGGAAGCACAAGACCCAAACCCCGACGAGCTGGCTCCTTGTCACCGCTCCATCGCCTGAGGTGGCAAAAAAATATCGAGCATCGATCTTAGGGGCGATCTCCCTCACCGTAATGCATCACTACCGACACCAGTTTACCGGCCGGAAGGTTTTCGGCGGAGTGGTGGGCGTTCGTGATGGATGGTCCTTTTCCGACAGCTCGCCACATACGCCGGCACTCGGCGAGGACGTTGTGCTAGGGGTCGAGGATGGTGTTTGGCTTGAAGTGATTGATAGGGCTCTCGCTTCCAGCAGCGAGGCCGATATCAAGAAGCTGAAATCGCTGCAGTACTTCTACAGGGCTTGGTTTCTACCGGACAGCGAGCGGTTCCCAATAGACTGCATCACGATCGACTCGATGTTTGGGGATGCAAACGGCGCAACGGAGGCTGTTGCGCGCGGGGTGGATGAACTGTTCGGGGGAAAGCTCGATCGTACCCGTGTGCTTCTGCTGATGCGATTGCGGAACTCGGTAATCCACGGCGGAGCGCCGGATGTCTACGATTCCTCGAAGTACGCGAGGTACTACCGAGACTATGGCGACGATCCGATCGCCGACATGAGCGCCCTTGTCGCCGAGTGCCTCCGACGAAAGGTTTTCGATGGGCAGCTTCGAGAGCAACCTGACCCCTACGCTGAAGTGATCGCGCAGGCTGTCGCAGCGGGTAGGTTTCCTGCGAGGGAGCCAGCGGGAATCCTCGCTCCCTTAGCCACGGCGGCGGCGTGACCACTTGACCACTTGCGCCGTCCACAACAGAATTCGTGGCGATGGGATGCAGCTCTGCATGCTCCCCCGGTGCTTCCCCGAGGTTTCAAGGGAAGCTTCCGGAGAGGCCAATGCTTGTTAAGACATCGAAATCGTTGGTGCCGCCGGCAACGTCAGCTATCGGGCAACAGGAAAGATCACCTCAACGGCCGACATCGGGCGCATTGCTGACCGGCTGATTTTGGGCCGTATCCGGACAGTCCGCTTGGGACCCTGGATCGGTGTACTCGGACGCTCGGAGGTCGTCTCGGCGGGGCCCTCTACTCTCGCTTCATACCTGCGCCGACGCAGAACCGTCGTTAGGTGGCCGAGCGGGACAAAACGCGACAGAAAGAAATGGCGTGAGGCCCTACCAATCCGCCAACGGCGGCGATAATTGTGCGAAATGCCGAAGCGATCCCGAAGCCACCAGCTTGAAGCCGAATCCATCCGGCGGTACGAGCAGGCCCTGCCGAGCCGTTGGGTTTGTCGGCGCAAGGACGAGGATTATGGTGTCGATCTCGAGGTCGAGGTCTTCGACGACCGCGACGAGGCAACGGGGCTGATCTTTCTTGTGCAGCTCAAAGCGACCGACGATCCGACAGAGGCGCTTTCAGTTGCGATGAAGATGGATCGGCTCCTCTACCTAGGTAGCCTCGACTGCCCCTCGATCGTGGTGCGCTACTGCAGCGTGGACGATAGCTTCCACTGGAAGTGGCTTTCCAATGTGTTCGCCGAGATCGGCCAACCCGAGACCAAAACCGTGACCATACGCTTCTGCGAAACCGATGCTTGGTCGGACGCTGATCCAGAAGCCATCGTCCGCACGTTTAAGGTGTACCGGACAATCCGCCTGGCCTCGCGACAGCTGTCGCTCGGCTTGGGCATCGATGAGAGGCGCTGCGGTGGCCCACATTCGTTTGAGCTGAGTTGCGCAGTCGCCGAGATCACGTCTTCCTGCCGGATCGTAGGGACGTCATTGGACCCCAGCGAATGCCTCCCCGTCATGGTTCACCTCGACGGCGAATATCTGCGGTCGCGGATAGACATGATCGCGTCGATCACTGTCCACCTTAAGAGTTTCGATCGTCACGAGATTGCGGCACAGCTCTCCTACGTGCTGGCCCACTTCGCATGTGGATATGAGTTCATCTCGCAAGCACGCGATTTGGCAACGCTGATTCGGCAGCGCCGCTACAGATGTCAAAGCCGAAATGTTGCGGCGGTAGTCGCTGCCCGACTGAACGAGCACCCAACTTTGGCAGGTGACCTTGCCGCCCTGAACGGCATCCACGAGCGCCAGGATGAGGCATACCTTCTCTACGTCCACAGCCTCCTGAGCAGTAGCCTTCCCTTCGAAGAGCGTCTGGCCACGGCGTCGAGGTTCTATGTCGACGCGCTTGAGTTCCATGCGGCGGAGACGCCGGAGCGGCAATCGGCGATCCACTATTCCTTCGGGAATGCCCTGCGAATCTCCGGCGCGATGTCGAGGGCTGTCCGGCAGTACAACTTGGCCCGCCGGAAGTATCCCGACTACCTTAGACGAGGCTATTTCCTGGCAGAACTGGCTGCTGCTCTTTTTTTTCGCGGCCGTCACCGAATGGCAGCTACTCTTTACGACCATGCGTATGAGGCTGACGCGAAACCGCAGGTCGCGATCTGCGCGGGTGACGCGCATTTGTTCTGCGGGCACTTCGCCGAGGCGCATCGATGTTACGATGCCGCAACCAATTCTGACGACATTTGCGAAAGCAGCGAAGCTGCGCTGAAGGATTGGATGGCCACTTGGGTGGAACAGTTTTCTTACCGTAACTACCTCACTTACAGTCCCCATATCTGGATGTCGGTCCTTGAGCAGAGCGTCGAGGCAGAGCGGCGCGACCATGCGATAGGGGCCTGCCTGATGTTGTGTTACTTGACCGAGGACAATCTTCCGTTCTGGGCTCGGGCGATCTCGTTGACGACCGGTGGCGAGGACCGCGACCTTCTATTTGCAGTGATCGCTGGCGCGGTATGGACACACGGCCAAGCTGCCTATGCTCTGTTTCGCGACGGTTTTCGTCGAGCGGGGGGCTCAAGTGATGCGCTGCGAAATCTCGACGGAATGGTAGGCGATCTCTTCGCGCAACGGACTTCTAGTAGTAAGGGTGGCGTCACCACACGACTTCTTCGCGAACATCACTACGACAGTGTAGTCGAGGAGCCAACCAATCCCTAGAAGGGGAATCTACGAGGCGACGATTAAAGGTCTTTTTGGCGATGGCTAAGACTACCGCATTCAGATTCGCGATCGCGGACGCCAAGCCCCGGTCCGAATGCTGGTCGTTTTTTGTCAACCACAATGACGTCTACCTAACGAGTAACGCATATAGGCGCATGCTTAAACTCAGCCTTCACCAAAGTGGTGTTTGTCAGGTCGCGCTGTTGGAAGGGTTTTTCGCGCAGCACTTGGAATGGCGGGAGGACGGTCCCGATTTTCGTTCGATATTGCGGTGGCAACGTCTCTCGACACAAGAGGACCGGGGGCAGGTTGCCGCCTCAATCCTGTTTGCGTCCGACGGTTTCTGGCCTGAACAGGAAGCCATACCAAATACGAAACAATACACGGCATTGGCACCGCCTCCCCACATGTGCG
>NZ_RZQY01000640.1:0-3568 GCF_003998575.1 Mesorhizobium sp. M7A.F.Ca.CA.001.10.2.1
GTCCTGCTGGAGGATCAGGACCGCACGCTGTGGGACCGTTCGCCGATCGCCGAGGCCGACGGCCTGATCGGTCGGGCGATCGCCTCGCGCCGCATCGGACCGTATATCCTGCAGGCGGCCATTGCTTCCGTCCACGCCGAGGCGGCAGGCACGGCGGAGACCGACTGGGTACAGATCGTCGCGCTTTACGATGTGCTCGGCCGCGTCGACCCCTCACCGGTCGTGGCACTCAACCGCGCCGCGGCCATAGGCATGCGCGACGGCCCGCAGGCCGGACTGGCGGAAATCGAGGCGGTCATGGCACAAGGCGGGCTGGACGGCTACCATCTGGCGCACGCGGCGCGAGCAGACATGCAGCGCAGGCTTGGCTTAACCGAAGCGGCAAGGACCTCCTACCGGCGGGCGATCGAGTTGACCCGGCAACCGGCGGAACGCCGGTTCATCGAGGGGCGACTCGGTCAGCTTTGAACGGAGTGGCGGCACAGGAACCCAGCGCTTGTTTTCTCGTTTTGTTCTCCCTATAGATGCGCTACAATCGTTCTTTCGATTCGAGTCAATTGTGATTCTTTCCACCGAAAAAACTCGGCTGTGAATCGCGGGTATCAAAGCTGATTGGACAGGCACTGGTGCAGATAAGTCAGCATGGACTTGTCACGTTCTGATATCGAAAGGCCGGGATCGAAATCGGGGATATCATGGCAGAAGCAGCGCGAAAATTCGGCGTGGCGGAAACACCGCTTTATCGTGAAGCGCCCAACAACATCGAGGCCGAGCAAGCGCTGCTCGGCGCCATCCTCGTCAACAACGACGCCTTCTATCGCGTCTCGGACTTCCTCAAGGCCAGCCATTTCTACGAGCCGCTGCACCGCAAGATCTTCGAGGTGGCGTCCGAGTTTATCCGTATGGGCAAGGTCGCGACGCCGATCACGCTGAAAACCTTCCTGCCCGCCGACGAGAAGGTCGGCGACATGACGATGGCGCAATATGTCGTGCGGCTGGCGGTCGAGGCTGTGACCGTCGTCAACGCCACCGACTATGGCCGCGCCATCTACGATCTTGCGACGCGCCGCGCGCTGATCACGGTCGGCGAGGACATGGTCAACATCGCCTATGACGCGCCGGTCGACATGGCGCCCGGCGAACAGATCGAGGATGCTGAGCGGCGGCTGTTCGAGCTGGCCGAAAACGGCCGCTACGATGGCGGTTTCGAAAGCTTTTCCGATGCGTTGAAGAATGCCGTCGACATGGCCAGCGCGGCCTATATGCGCGATGGCCACCTGTCCGGCATTGCCACCGGCCTGCGCGATCTCGACCACCGCATGGGCGGCCTGCAGCCTTCGGATTTGATCATCATCGCCGGCCGCCCAGGCATGGGCAAGACGTCGCTGGCCACCAACATCGCCTACAACATCGCTGCCGCCTATGAGCCTGCCCAGCAGGCCGACGGTTCGGTCAAGGCGGCCAATGGCGGCGTCGTCGGTTTCTTCTCGCTCGAAATGTCGTCGGAGCAGCTGGCCACCCGCATCATCTCCGAGCAGACCGAGATCCCATCGTCGAAAATCCGGCGCGGCGATCTGACGGAGGCCGATTTCGGCAAGCTCGTTGCCTACACGCAGGAGAACCATAAACGGCCGCTCTATATCGACCAGACGGGCGGTATTTCCATTGCCCAGCTTGCGGCGCGCGCCCGCCGCCTCAAGCGTCAGCGCGGGCTTGACCTGATGGTCATCGACTATATCCAGCTGATGCAGGGTTCGTCCGCCAAGGCGTCGCAGAACCGCGTCCAGGAAATCACCGAGATCACCACCGGACTGAAGGCACTCGGCAAGGAGTTGGGCGTGCCGATCATCGCCCTCTCACAGCTTTCGCGTCAGGTTGAAAGCCGCGACGACAAGCATCCCCAGCTGTCCGATCTGCGCGAATCGGGTTCGATCGAGCAGGACGCCGACGTGGTGCTGTTCGTGTACCGCGAGGAATACTACATCAAGAACAAGGAGCCGGAGAAAGGCACGCCCGAGCATCTCGCCTGGGAGGCGAAGATGATCGAAGTCCAGGGCAAGGCCGAAGTGATCATCGCCAAGCAGCGCCACGGACCGACCGGCACCGTCAGCCTTGCCTTCCAGGGCGAGTTCACCCGCTTCTCCGACCTCGCCGAGGAGCATCATCTGCCGGAAAGGTTCGAGTAGCTTTTTGACCTACCCCAGCCAACCTCGCCCAGACCATTTTCAAGCAGCATCCCGCTGATGGCCAAATCCCGGGTCCAATTCATCTGCCAGAGCTGCGGATCGGTGCATCAGCGCTGGGCCGGCAAATGCGATGCCTGCGGCGAGTGGAACACGCTGGTCGAGGAAGGCACGTCCGGCGGCATCGGCTCAGGACCGGCCAACACGCGCAATGCCCGCAAGGGCCGCGCGGTGGTGCTGACCACGCTGTCCGGCGACATCGAGGATGCGCCACGCATCATTTCGGGCATCGGCGAACTCGATCGCGCCACCGGCGGTGGTTTCGTGCGCGGCTCGGCGCTGCTGGTCGGCGGCGATCCTGGTATCGGCAAGTCGACGCTGCTCACCCAGGCGGCCGCGGCGCTAGCATCAAAAGGCCACCGCATCGTCTATGTCTCGGGCGAAGAGGCGGTCGCGCAGATCAGGCTGCGGGCGCAGCGGCTTGGCGTCGCCTCTTCTCCGGTGGAACTTGCCGCCGAGACCAATGTCGAGGACATCCTGGCGACGATCGCCGACGGCAAGCGGCCTGATCTCGTCATCCTGGATTCGATCCAGACGCTGTGGACCGACCTTGCCGATTCGGCACCGGGCACCGTCACACAGGTGCGCGCCGCCGCCCAGGCGATGATCCGCTATGCGAAATCCACGGGTGCTGCGATCGTGCTGGTCGGCCATGTCACGAAGGAAGGCCAGATCGCGGGGCCGCGTGTCGTCGAGCATATGGTCGACGCCGTGCTCTACTTCGAGGGCGAAGGCGGCCATCACTATCGCATCCTGCGTACGGTGAAGAACCGTTTTGGACCGACCGACGAGATCGGCGTCTTCGAAATGTCGGACAAGGGCCTGCGCGAGGTTGCCAATCCGTCCGAGCTTTTCCTTGGCGAGCGCCATGCAAAATCGCCCGGGGCCGCGGTTTTCGCCGGCATGGAGGGGACAAGGCCGGTGCTGGTCGAGATCCAGGCACTGGTCGCACCCTCCTCGCTCGGCACGCCGCGCCGCGCCGTCGTCGGCTGGGACGGCGCCCGGCTGTCTATGATCCTGGCAGTTCTCGAAGCCCATTGCGGGGTGCGCTTCGGCAGCCACGATGTCTATCTCAACGTCGCCGGAGGCTACCGGATTTCGGAGCCCGCGGCCGATCTGGCAGTGGCGGCCGCCCTGGTTTCCTCGCTCACCGGTCTTGCCCTTCCCGCCGATTGCGTCTATTTCGGCGAAATCAGCCTTTCGGGCGCCGTGAGGCCGGTTGCGCATGCGCAACAGCGCCTCAAGGAAGCCGAAAAGCTGGGTTTTGGAAGCGCGGTTCTGCCTTCGGGCAGCGGGGAACTGGCCGGGGGGATCGGGTCCGGTTC
>NZ_RZQY01000641.1:0-3561 GCF_003998575.1 Mesorhizobium sp. M7A.F.Ca.CA.001.10.2.1
CTTCGGAGAACCGCGTCTTGCCGCAGGCGACTTCCGCGTCGACGACGTTGCCGGCCAGGGGCGCCAGCCGTTCGAGCGTGTTTACGTCGAAGGTCAGCGGCACCAGCGCCGGTCGCGTTTCGACAATGGCAAGGCCGAACCGTTCGGCAAGCTCATAGCCGAAACCGGTCGCCCCCATCTTGGGGATCGACTTGCCGCCGCAGGCCACCACCAGCGACTGGCAAGTAACCAAGCCTGTGGAGAGGGTGAGCGCAAACCCCTCCACGGTTTTGCGGACATCCTCAACGCTGGCCGAGAGCGCCAGCTCCACGCCCCTGCCCTGCATTTCCGAGACCAGCATGTCGATGATCTGGCGCGCCGAGCCGTCGCAAAACAGCTGCCCAAGCGTCTTCTCGTGATAGGCAATGCGTTGGCGTTCGACGAGGGCGATGAAATCGCGCTGCGTGTAGCGACTGAGCGCCGAAATGCAGAAATGCGGATTGCCCGACAGAAAATTCTGCGGGCTGGCATGGATGTTGGTGAAATTGCACCGGCCGCCGCCGGAGATGCGGATCTTCTCGCCAGGCGCCGTCGCATGATCGAGGATCAGCACCGAACGGCCGCGCTTGGCCGTCTCCACGGCGCACATCATTCCGGCGGCACCCGCGCCGATGATCACTACATCATAGGATTGCATCAGGCTATTCGTTCCCGCTCGACCAACTCATTTGGGGCGCGCCACTTGCGCTGCCTGATACCACTTTGGCCCGATAGTTTTCTAGCAATCCCGTCCCAGCAGCCTGGTGATCTGGGGGGTGACGATTATGGTGAACAGCCCGGGATCGCTGAAAGCCCTCGCGGACAGCATTGCCCCGTGAACCGATGCCATCAGCATCTGGGCCTCCTCCTCCGGCCGGTTGTTCAAGCGGAACAAGTCCTGTTCCATTCCAGCCCGCAGCACCGACGTAAGCCATCCCGCGAGATTTTGGAAATGGGCACGAACGCGTGACGCCACCTCTTCCGGCAGCATCTGCATCTCGCCGGCGAGCATCGCGCAGACGCAGAACGACGGCGAGGCATCGCGAATGCATGTCCGCCAATAGTTCAGATAGGACTGCAGTTGTTCAGCAGGGCTTGAGAGTTCTCCCCGGAGAGACTCCAAACCCACTTCGGCCTGCCGCCTGTAACGATCCACCAGCACCGAAACCAGCTCGGCCTTCGTCGGAAAATGATGGTGGATACTCGCCTTCCTGATGCCGATGTCAGCCGAGATATCGGCATAGCTGAACCCGTTGTAGCCTCCCGCGACGATGAGAGACTGCGCGACATCGAGAATCTTTTCTGAAGTCGAAGCCATTGATTTCATATCGCCGCCTACCTTCTGGTAGGCGAACTGTCAAGGTTGCATCGTTCCCGATTCTCACAGGGAGGTGTTCCGGACATTGGGTTGACTTAGGGGTTTTGTCTACCTACTAATAGGTAGACAGCAACAAGGAATCTGCCAATGCAAAACCAATCTTTCACCCGGTCCGGATGGCTACGATCCTATTATTTCGCACGCGCCATATTTTCTATCGCCTGGGTTGCTGCCGCCATCCTGTTCAACGGGCAACCCGGTCCCACCGCGTTTCTGCTCGTGATCTACCCGGCATGGGACGCTCTCGCCAATCTGGTTGACGCCAGGGTAAATGGCGGCCTGAAGGCCAACTCGTCCCAGGCTTTGAATGTCGTGGTCAGCACGATAACGGCGCTCGCCGTCATCGTGGCGGTTAACAACAGCATGTATGCCGTTCTGGCCGTGTTTGGGGTTTGGGCGATCCTCTCAGGCCTGCTGCAGCTGAACACGGGACTAAAGCGTTGGCGCTACCAAGGCGCACAATGGCCGATGATCCTCAGTGGTGAGCAGTCGGCCCTCGCCGGCGGCTTCATGATCAGCCGATCCCTCGGCACGGCTGCGCCGACGATTCTGGACATCGCCCCTTATGCCGGGTTCGGCGCGTTTTACTTTCTGCTTTCCGCAATTTGGCTTGTCGTAGCAGCCTATCGCAAGGCAAACGCCTAGGTGCTGCCCGATCCGGCGGCGGCAAGGTGAAAGTCATCTGCCGCCGTCGAAAGGGCAAGCATCGCTCACTCTTTGCCGCATCGGCTGCCGTTCTGGTTCAAAGACGCGTAGCGTCCTGCTCAGGGGCGCGACCGCTGCCTTAGATCAGCGTCTCGGCGAACAACGTCGTCAGCCGCTTCCAATGGCGTTCGGCACCCGCGGCGTTGAAAACGCTATGATCGGGCACGCACCAGCCATGCGCCATCCCGGCATAGTTCTCGATGACATGGTCGACTTCCGCAACCCGCAACGCTTCCTCCAATCGCATCGATTGTTCCGGCGGGAAACTTCTGTCGACACCCGACATGCCGACATAGACGCGCGCCTTGATGGAGGCTGCCTTGCGATGCGGGCTGTCGGCGGCGTCGCTGGCCAGATTGCCGCCATGGAAGCTTGCGGCCGCCCTTATCCTGTCGGGATAGTTAGCGGCGGCGTTCAACGCCCGGCCGCCACCCATGCAATAGCCGACGGTGCCGATCGGCCCGGTGATGCCCTCGGCAGCAAGCGCGTCGAGGAACGCACCGCTGTCGCTGATGGTCATCTCCTGTGTCGTGCCGGTGACCAGCGCCATCAGCGGGATTTTGGTCTTTTCCTCGGCGAAGGCGGTCTTGGCGTCGAACGGCCCGTAGGGCGCATTGCGGTAGAATAGGTCGGGCACCAGCACCGCATAGCCTTCATTCGCGAGCCGCTCGGCCATACCGTCGAGCGCCGGCCGCGGACCGAAGGCGTCCTGATAGAGAATGACGCCGGCCTTGGCAGGAGATGCGTTTGCCGAGTGGAAAAGCCCGGCATTGGCAACACCATCCCTGGTCTTGATCTGAATGTCGTGTTTCGTCATCGCCCGCTCCGTTCGACTGATGCGCGATACATATCCGCGCAAGGCCATACGGCAAGGCATTCCCGGGGCGTGGCAGTCAACATTTCGTGCAGGATTGCGGACGCTATTGCTCGCCCTCGCGCACGGTCCGCGCGCCGACATGCAGCGCACGGCCGGCACCGAGCCCCATGATGGCTACGCCAAGCCCGAGCGCGACGAACAGGAACGCCGTTCCCGAGAAACTGCCGGTCCAGTCGCGGATCAGGCCCACCAGCAGCGGACCGAATGCCGCCAGCACATAGCCGACGCCTTGCGCCATGCCTGAAAGATGCGCGGCGACATGCGAATCCGGCGAACGCAGCACGATCAAGCTCATGGCAGCCGCGATAAGGCCACCTTGCCCGATGCCTTGCAGGACCGCCCAGAACAGCATCGTCGAGGTCGGCGCAAAGAGAATGCCGAGCAGCGCGACCACCGCCGTGGCAACGAGCGCCACATTGATGCCGCGCTGGTCCTTCAGCCGCATCGCAAAGGATGGCACGGCGAGGCAGGTGATGACCTGCGCCATCACTGACACCGAAACCATGGCGCCAGCGGTGGCCGCATCGAAGCCACGCTCGCGCAGGATCGGCGCCAGCCAGCCGAAGATGCAATAGGCGAGCGC
>NZ_RZQY01000642.1:0-3527 GCF_003998575.1 Mesorhizobium sp. M7A.F.Ca.CA.001.10.2.1
GCCTGGGCCTGCGCGGCGGCGTCGCCTACAGCTGGAACCGGATCGACACCAGCCGCAACGTCGTCGTTCCAGGCTTCGCCGATGCGCTGACGGCTAAATACGATGCCGGAACCGCGCAGGTCTTCGGCGAGGCCGGCTATCGCGTCGAGACGCGCATGGCTGCCTTCGAGCCCTTCGCCAGTCTCGCCTATGTCAACCTTCACACCGACGGCTTCACGGAACAGGGTGGCGCCGCGGCGCTCACCTCCGCCGCCTCGACCACCGAGACCACCTTCACCACGCTCGGCTTGCGTGCCTCGGCCGGCTTCGACCTCGGCGGGGTGCAGGCAACCGCGCAGGGTACGCTCGGCTGGCGTCATGCCTTCGGCGACACCACGCCGACCGCGGACATGGCCTTCGCCGGCGGCGACCTGTTCACCATTGCCGGCGTGCCGATCGCTAGGGATACAGCCATCGTCGGGGCCGGGCTCGATTTCCGGATCGCCGACAGAACCACGCTGGGGATCAGCTACTCCGGCCAGTTCGGGAAGAAGGCGGCCGATCAGGGCGTCCGCGCCACGATGCAAGTGCGGTTCTGATTTTTCGGCTTTCGTCAGCCTTCGGCGGGAACCGCTTTCGGCTTGCCTTCGCCATCCAGCGCCACCATGACGAAATCGGCATGGGTGACCTTTTCCATCAGGTCGGAGAGGTAGCGCTGCGCCCAGGCTTCGACCTTGAGCGTCATCGAGGTGCGGCCGACGCGCTCGACATGGGTGTAGATGCACAGCGTGTCGCCGATCTTCATCGGCTTGGCGAACGACATCTCTTTCACCGCCGCCGTCACCACGCGGCCCTTGGCGCGCTCGGCCGCACGGATACCGCAGGCCAGGTCCATCTGCGCCATCACCCAGCCGCCGAAAATGTCGCCGGCCGCATTGGCGTCCGAAGGCATGGCCAGGGTGCGCAGCGTCAGATCGCCAAGCGGCCGTCCTTCAGCGTAGTGCACCATGCGAGAAATCCTTGTGAGGTGATGATCATCGATCCGTATCGCCGCTGCAGGACCAGGTCAACGCGCCGCAGCTGCTGTTTCCTGGCCTCCATGGCATAGGCTAACCCTGGCATTCGCGCGGTTGTGCCTGATTTCCAGCGGCTTCGGGTTTTGGAGGGGGCTTCCCCCACTCCGTCGCTGCTTCGCAGCGCCACCCCAAGCTCGCGCCCTTCCTCTACCCCGTCGATCGGGGGAGAGGTGGCGAGCGAAGCTCGACGGAGTGGGGGTCGACTGCGCGGCTTAAGACCAGGCGTTAGCTGAGAGGGGCACCTCTCAAAAATAACCTGCAAGGTTAGCTCTGATGCGATCCAGCACGCTGTCCCCGGAAAGGTCCGGCGAGAATTCCTTACCCGTGATCGCCTCATAGGCCTGCGCGTAGACCCCGGAAGCCTGTTCGACGATCTCGTCGGGTATTTTGGGGATCGGGTCGCTGTAGGGATCGCAGCGCGCCGAGACCCATGAGCGGATGAAATCCTTGTCAAAACTCTCCGGCCGGCTGCCGCTGGCGAGCGCCTGTTCGTAACTCGATGCGATCCAGTACCGGCTGCTGTCAGGCGTGTGGATTTCGTCGGCAAGAATGATGGTCCCGTCCTTGTCGGTGCCGAATTCGTATTTCGTGTCGGCCAGGATCAGGCCGCGCTCAGTGGCGCGCTGCTGGCCGCGGGCGAACAGCCGCAAGGCGTAGTCCGATACGGTATCCCACTGCGCCTGCGTGAGAAGACCCTGCTCGAGAATCTCGGCTTTGGACAGCGGTTCGTCATGGCCGCCATGCGCGGCCTTGCTGGTCGGCGTGATGATCGGCTCCGCCAGTCTTTCATTGTCGCGCAGGCCATCCGGCAGGCGGATGCCGTACATGTCGCGGTCACCGCGCTTGTAGCGCGTCAGGATCGAGGTGCTGGTGGTTCCCGCCAGATAGCCGCGCACGACGATCTCGACCGGCAGGATGTCGAGCCTTGTGCCGACGACGACGTTCGGGTCGGGGTATTCGAGAACATGGTTCGGGCAGATGTCGGCGGTTTCCTCGAACCAGTACCGCGCCGTCTGGGTCAGGATCTCGCCCTTGCAGGGGATCGACGTCAGGATGGTGTCGAAGGCACTGAGGCGGTCGGTGGCGATGATGATGCGCCGGCCGTCCGCAAGGTCATAGTTCTCGCGGACCTTGCCGCTGTAGTGGCCCGGCAGTTCGGGGATGAACGCGTCAGGAAGGGTCCGCATATGATTTCCTGCCTTCCGCAGAGTGGCCGATCCCATCGCATAAGCTGTCGCCCCGGTGCATATCAAGCGCGATTGTCGGGTATCCCCGCAAACTCGACCAGTTCGGCGGTCGCTTTTTTCACAACTGATGCCGGAAGGCGCGGCGACTTGGGAGCGCCGCCGCGTCTAGGCTGCAGCCAATTTTCCGGAGCCGCCCGCATCATCATGCAGACCTATGATTTCATCATCGTCGGCTCCGGCTCGGCCGGCTCGGTCCTGGCCGAAAAACTCTCGGCCTCGGGACGCTTCTCGGTGCTGGTGCTGGAGGCCGGCGGCACCGACCGCCGCTTCTACGTCCAGATGCCGCTCGGCTACGGCAAGACCTTCTTCGATCCCGACGTCAACTGGAACTACAAGGCCGAGCCGGACCCGGGCCTCGCCGGCAATTCCGATCACTGGCCGCGCGGCAAGCTGCTCGGCGGTTCGAGCTCGATCAACGCCATGGTCTGGATCAGGGGCGCGCGCGAGGATTTCGATGCCTGGGCAGCCGCCGGCAATCCCGGCTGGGGCTATGACGATCTGCTGCCCACCTTCAAGGCGCTCGAGAACAACCAGGCCGGTGCCGACACATGGCGCGGCACGGGCGGCCCGCTGCATGTCACCGACTGTTCGGACGCAGTCCACCCGCTGACCAAACGCTATCTCGCCGCCGGCCAGCAGGCCGGCCTGCCGCTCAATCCGGATTTCAACGGCGCCGCCCAGGAGGGCGTCGGCATCTACCAGATCTCGACCCGCAATGGCCGCCGCATGTCGGCGGCGTGCGCTTTCCTGCGCCCGGCGATGAAGCGCGGGAATGTCCGCGTCGAGATGAAGGCGCTGGCGACAAAAATCTTGTTCGAGGGCAAGCGTGCCGTCGGCGTCGAATATCTGCAGAACGGCGAAACGAAGACAGCGCGTGCCGGCCGCGAAATCATCCTGTCGGGCGGTTCGGTCAACTCGCCGCAGCTGCTGCAGCTGTCCGGTGTCGGCCCCTCCGCTCTGCTTAGCGGCCTGGGCATCCCAATCGTCCATGCCAACGAGAATGTCGGCGCGCATCTGCAGGACCATGTCGGCATCAACTACACCTTCAAGGGCAGGCTGCCGACGCTCAACCAGACGCTGCGTCCCTGGTGGGGCAAGCTACTGGTCGGCATGCAATACATCCTGACCCGCTCCGGCCCGCTGTCGCTGTCGATGAACAATGCCGGCGGCTTCTTCCGCACCGACCCTGCGGCGACGCGGCCCAACATGCAGCTCTATTTCCAGG
>NZ_RZQY01000643.1:0-3524 GCF_003998575.1 Mesorhizobium sp. M7A.F.Ca.CA.001.10.2.1
GGCCGTGCAGCCGCCGAGCAAGCCAGCGATACGGCGCGCAAGACGTTCGAGGAAGGCGCGCTCGCGGAGTCGCTGCCGACCGTCGAGGTCGACAAAACGGCGCTTGAAACCGGCGTCGGTATCCTGTCGCTGCTGGTCACCGCCGGACTGGCGGCGTCGAACGGCGAAGCGCGGCGGCATGTGCAGGGCGGTGCCGTGCGCCTGAACGACGAGCCGGTGAGCGACGAGCGCCGCCTGGTGACTCCTCAGGATTTGAGTCCGGAAAACGTCGTAAAGCTTTCTCTGGGAAAGAAAAAACACATTCTGGTACGGCCTACCTGATCCGCACGGTGGGACCGAGCCAACCGCTTGTCAGGATCAGCGTTTGACGGCTCCGTCTTGGGCGCATAAATTGCGTTGAATGCATCGTCCATGCGCCGGGGGGCCGCCTGTGAAGATCAATCCACGCAAGCATAACGCACGAGCACGCCCAGGCGATGCGTCCGCTCCCGCCGCCAGCTATGGTTTGCGGAGCACCGACCTTGCCTGAGATCACGCTCGACGACTTCAACAGCCTTATCCACACGGTCTACGAGGCAGGCATCAACCCGCACAAATGGTCCGCGTTCGTCGGGGACCTGTCAGGCCATCTGGACGACACGCTCATTTGCCTGCATGCGCATGATACCGTCGCGCGAGCAAGCCTGGGCTTGCTTGCGTCCGGGGCTGCGCCGGAATTTATTGATTCCTATGTGCGAGACTATGCGACGATCAACGTCTGGGCGAACGGAATGGCTATCGCCCCGATCGGCAAGCTTGTTCAATCGGAAGAAATATACGACCCGGACAAACTTCTCAAAACCGAGTTCTACAATGACTGTCTGCGTAGCCAGAGTCTGGTGTCCGCGAGCGCCGTTGCGCTGCATCGCTCATCGGACAGGATGCTCTTCCTTTCGGGCAATATTCGCCTGCGCAACCATGATCTCGTGCGGGCGCGGGTAAACAGGACGTTTGACCTGCTTGGGCCGCATATCACCCGCTCGTTCGAGTTGATGCGGCACATCCCGCACCAGGTGGAGGGAGAAGACTATCGCGCCACTCTTGAGACATCGACCGACGCTGTGCTGTTCATCGACAGAGCCGGGCGTATCACCCACTGCAACCGTGCCGGAACGGCGATGCGCAAGGACGCGTCTTTCCTCGCCGTCGACCGCGACGGGCACCTGCACCTCAAGGATCCGAGGGCCGATACGACCCTGCGGATTGCCCTGGCCGCGATAGCGAGAGCGGATTTTCCCGCAATTCCAGGCAGCTTCCCCGTTCGTCGGGCGGCCGGTTCGCCGATGCGCGCGATGATCGTGCCGCTCGCCCACAGAACCACGCAAACAATGTTCGATCAGATTTTCGAGGACCTTCCGATTGCAATGCTGGTCCTGCGCAACCAGCCGACGCCGCAGCCTTCCGTCGCTGCATTGCCCGGCTATGGGCTGACACCGGCTGAATCGGAGCTGGCCGTGGCCATCGCCCAAGGCATCTCGCTGCGCGACCATGCGGACAGCCGCGACGTCAGCATTCACACGGTCAGGGCGCAGTTGAAGTCCGTCTTTGCCAAGACCGAGACCCGTCGCCAAAGCCAGCTCGCCGCCCTGATCCTGCGCCACTAGAGCGACAGGCACCGCCGCCTCGAAGCAAGCTCTAGCTAAGACTTTGATTTTCAGGCCGTTCCTGCGGCCGCATAGCCCAAATGGGTGATGCGAGGAATCCGTCCACCGAGCATAAGTCGTCGAAACAGGCGATCTGACCAACGTTGCAACGTTGGCTCTGGGGAAGCCCGACGCAGGCTTGGGGACGAAAATGAGAACAGGCAAGATGATGGCGGCGGCCGTGGCCTGGATCGCGGGAGCCTTCCCGACCGGCGCTCAGGAGCAAACGCCGGAGCCCTCGCAGAAATCGGTCCGCCTGGTCGTAAACGGGCAGGTTTCGGAAGACGACAACCAGCAGCGGCTGAATGCCAGGATCGTCGCTGCATTCTCCGACCTTCCGGTAGCCTTCGGCATGGCCGCGGAGAAGGGAAACGGCGTCGCGCGGCTGATGGTTGGCGGTGCGGCGAACCTGGGCGAACTGCTCGCCGTGCAGGTTACCGGACAATTCGTCCGCGAGGATGCCGATCAGCTGTTCGGCCTGACGACAGACAAGAGTGTCGAAACCTGGAGCCTTGCCAGCTCGCTCGACCTGCGCCTGAGCGCGGCGACCACGGTTTCTCTCGGTGTCGATGGCTGGAACAGCCCGTCCGCCATTTTGATTGACGAGCCCTTCGCGAAGACGCGCTTCGACGGCGCGAGCGGCGTTCGGGTTGCGCCCGGCTTCGAAACCTATCTCGATCCGACCCTGAGATTAGGCGCCAGGATCGGCTACGAGCGTGCCATCGACAATGGCGATGACGGGCTGTTCGCAAAGGTTGATTTCAGCAAGGCGTTCGGCAAGACCTCGATCGAGGGAACGGCCTGGACCTCGCCCAATTTCGGCGCGGGCGCGCAGATCGGATTGGGCTATGCCTTCGACAACGACATGACGGCAAGCGTCTACGCCGGCTATCGTGACGGGATGACGCAAGGCGCCTATCTGGGCGCGAAACTGTCGATGGATTTTGGACCGCACGCTTCGCAGGAAAGCGGTGGCCTCATCAACCGCCTCGACCGCCAGATGCAATATGCTGAAATGACGATGCCGGGCGTTCCCAAGACGGCCCGCGCGGCGGTTTCCACCGAGATCAATTCCCCGTTCAAGACTGTGTTCGACGTGCCATGCCAGAGTGTCGAGCCAACGCCCGGATGCACGTTCTTCATGGCGAACGGAAACCGGATCACCCTTGCGGACGATCCTCACTACAACAGATACGGCAACGGCTCCGACGATCTCGGATATGTCAGGTTCGACAGCGTCGGCAACGCCGCCGTGTACAACAATCTTGGCCAATACCAATATTCGTCATCGGCGAGCGCCTTCGAAGGGTTTGTCGGCGGAACGACCATCGGCGTCGGCACTACGGGTTTCTACTGGGAGAACGTTGCCAGCGGCACATACTGGCTCGGCAAGAACGGTATCCTGTACTCGGCTAATTCCGGCTCAAGCAACTTCCAACAGGCAATCAACTGACCATCCCCGCCGCCTTGCGGTGCCGAAGCGACGGACCGGTTGATTTGACACTTTGCGCGCGGCGACCATGATCCGCGCCACTCACCTATACTCAAAAATCGACCTGAATATTCCGGGCGCGATCACCGACAGCGGATTGATGTCCAGCAGCGGCTTGTTGGCATTGCCTTTGAGCCGGTAGGTGACGCCGATCAGGCCACGGTCACGGCCATTGCCGAGCAGCGCGCCAACGATGGGCAATTCGCCGAAGATGCGATTGAGGCCATAGACCGGCATGAATGTGCCGGTCATGTCCATGTTGTTGTCCTGGTCGTAGAGCGTGCCCTGGAACGTCGTGCCGATGCGCGGTCCGCGCAGCACGCCATTGGCCAGTTTCAGATAGCCGCTGC
>NZ_RZQY01000644.1:0-3507 GCF_003998575.1 Mesorhizobium sp. M7A.F.Ca.CA.001.10.2.1
CGGAGGCGATGGGCAAGGTGATCGACGACCAGTAAAGCGTTGGCGGAAGAGGTCTCCGCCCGGTGAAGACGAATCTCCGCCCCGGGCAGCGGCGGCACATGGCGGCCTGGATGGACGCCGCGCAGGCCAGGCGCAAGCATGCTGCCTTTGACCACGGTGACCGCCAGGCCCTGTTCAACAATTGCCTCCGTGGCTGAGAGGCTCGGGCTGACATAGGCCAATCGCCATGGCCGGCCTGCCTTGTTGAGCGCCTCAATTGCCCAGGAACGAAACAGGCAATCGGGGCTCGACAGAGCGACGGGCAGCGGATCGAGTTCCTCGACGGCTCGCGTCGCCGCCGCTGCCCAAATCGCCCTTTCGCGGCATATCAAATCTCCCTCGGTCGTACCTTCCGGGTGCATGGCGATGACGGCGTCGAACGAGGACCCAAGCCGTTTCAGGAGCCGGGCGGTAAGACCAATCTCCATTTCGACCTGCACCAACGGAAATCGCTCGGCGATGCCAGAAAGGAGGCGCGGCAGGATCTTGGTGCCATAATCTTCCATGACCCCGATTCGAACCTGTCCGGCCACCTGCTGACCGGAAACACGCGCAATCGCCTGCTCATTGAGAGCAAGTATGCGGCGGGCATCGATCAGAAAGCCCTCCCCGGCGGCGGTGAGTTCAACGCGGGCTGTCGAGCGCCGGAACAAGATGGTCTCGATGCGCTCCTCAAGACGTTTCACCTGCAAGCTGACGGCCGCCTGCGTTCTATTGAGCTGCTCGGCGGCTCGCGTGAACGAGAGTCGCTCGGCAACGACGACAAAGGCCCGCAGAAGGTCCGGATCGAGATTCGGGATACTCATAGTGGAATGTTATCAAACTCATTGAGCTTATTCGATTCCTTATGGCCCGCCTTCCCGATATCCCCGGTTCCGAGCCAGCAAGGTCGGGAACCATGGAAATCACAGGAGTGCTCGCCGCGATTCTCTCCAGCGCTTTCGGGGGCACCGCCGTTGGCGCAACGCGATATCTCGCGGGCACGCTCGATCCTCTCGCTATCGGTGCGGTCCGGTTCGGCGGCGGCTTTCTGGTTTTGGCCGCCGTAGCTCTCTGGCGGCGAGACAGGTGGCCGCCGAAGAGCGACTGGCTCGGCACTGGTGCATTGGGTCTTCTGTTCTTCGGGCTGTTTCCGGTGCTCTTCAATGGAGCCCTTGTCTACACGACGGCCGCGCGAGGTGCGCTTGCGCTTTCGACACTGCCTCTGCTCACCATGCTTGCCGCGGCAGTTCTGAAGATCGAGCCGCCGACCATCCGCAAGATCGTCGGTGTGCTGATCGCAATGGCAGGAGTGGCCGTAGCGCTCGGCACGAGCCTGACGACTGCTCCCCCAGATGCCTGGCGCGGAGATCTTCTCATGGTCGCGGCCGCTTTCTGCATGGCGCTCTACAACGTCTGGTCGAGACCATTTCTATCCCGCACCGCGCCAATCCCGTTCGTGGCGTTTGGCATGGGCGTGGGCGCGGTCTGCCTATCGGTCCTGGTGGTTTCGAGCGGAGGCTTCGCGCGACTTGCCACTCTCAGTGCACCTCAGTGGATCGCGAGCGCTTATCTGGCCATAATTTGCGGCGCCTTCATTTTCTTCCTTTGGGCATTCGCGCTCGAGCGCGCGCCGCCGACACTGGTTGCCGTCTCCGTTGCGGTGAATCCGGTGACGGCATCGATCTTCGGTGTTGTCTTCCTGGGCGAACAAGTGAGCGCGAACCTGATTGTCGGGCTGATGGCAGTCCTCGCAGGAATAGGCGTCGCAACGGGAGCAGCCGAGCGGCTTGGCCTGTGGCCCGACGATCGGCAGTCACGTCGAAGGCAGCCCTGAGCGCTGACCAAGCAAAACGGGGGAAACGAATCCAGGCGAATACAGCGATCATCCCTGTTGGCGCAGGGAATTGCTGCTGGCGTTGGCCAGGGCGATGGTCCAAGAAGGGATCACCGACACGTGATCGCCTCTTCATGTCCTCCATCCGCCCGATGATCCCGCTTCTTCTCGCCGCCGGCATCTTGCTCGGCGGCAATGGGCTGCAGAGCACGCTGATCGCGCTGCGCGGCGCGCAGGAAGGGTTTTCGGCTTCCGACATCGGCCTGATGGGCACCTTCTACTTCGCCGGCTTCCTGCTCGGCTGCCTGGCCATCACCCGCATCATGAAGGCGGTCGGCCATATCAGGGCATTTTCGGCGCTGGCGGCAATCGCCTCGGTAGGCACCTTGCTCCTGGTGCTGGTCATCGATCCGGTGATGTGGTGCGCGGTGCGCCTTGCTGGCGGCTTCTGCTTCGCCGGGCTGTTCACCATCGTCGAAAGCTGGCTGAATTCCGGCGTCGGCAATCACGACCGGGCACGCGTGCTGGCGATCTACCGGATGGTCGACATCGGTTCGGTGACATCAGCCCAGTTCCTGATCCCGGTCTTCGGCGCCGGCGGTTTCGCCATCTTCGCCATCATGTCGATGATGATCACCTTGTCGCTGGTGCCGGTGTCGCTCGGCGACCGCTCCAACCCGGCACCACCCGAAGAGGTCAAGCTCGACCTGGCGCGCGTCTGGCGGATTTCGCCGCTGGGCTGCTTCGGCTGCATCGCCGTCGGCGTCACCAACAGCGCCTTTCGCACCTTGTCGCCGGTCTATGCCGAGCAGATCGGCATGTCGGTCGCCGATGTCGTCACCTTCGTCAGCGTCGGCATCTTTGGCGGCGCCATCATCCAGTATCCGCTTGGCTACCTCTCCGACCGCTGGGATCGGCGCCGCGTGCTCTTGATCACGACCTGCTGCGCGATGCTTTCGGCGCTGGCGCTGGTGTTCATCGCCGGCAGCAATCCGGCGCTCAACTTCATCCTCATCTTCATCTTCGGCTGTTTCGCCATGCCGCTCTATTCGCTGTCGGCGGCGCATTCGAACGATCGCGCCGACACGGGCGAGTTCGTGCTGATCAACGCGGCGCTGATGCTGTTCTATTCCTTCGGCGCCATTGGCGGCCCGTTCGCCGCCTCGACGGCGATGCAATATTTCGGACCGGGCGCCCTGTTTGTATTCAGCGCGGTGGTCTATGCGATCTTCATCGCCGTCATCCTTTACCGCATGCAGGCCCGGTCCGGTGTGCCGGCAGGCAGGCGCGGCCGCTTCACCGCGCTTCTGCGCACTTCGACGGTTTTCGCGCGGCTGGCCAGGAGAAACGACGATTCCGATGGTCCGGGAACCTGACGATGGCGGTGCCAAAGCTTGACGAAAGCCCCGGCGGCTGAAATCTAGGAAGACCTTACTCCTGTCAAAAGCGATTTGATGCACGTCATCACCACCCAGAAAGAACTCGAGACCGTTCTCGCCGCTTTCGAAAAGTCGGATTTCGTCACCGTCGACACCGAATTCATACGAGAAACGACGTTTTGGCCGATCCTGTGCCTCATACAGATGGCCGCACCCGGCGTGACGGCGTTGATCGATCCGCTGGCTCCCGATATCGACCTGAAGCCGTTCTTC
>NZ_RZQY01000645.1:0-3500 GCF_003998575.1 Mesorhizobium sp. M7A.F.Ca.CA.001.10.2.1
CCGCCAACAATGGATCGGCCTGCTCTATGTCGCGCCGGCTGTCGCGCTGGTCGTCGTCTTTTTCCTGATCCCGCTCGGCATGACGGCGTGGATGTCGCTGCACAACTGGCCCTTGATGGGCGAGCATAGCTACATCGGCCTCGGCAACTACGTCGCCATCCTGCGCGACACCAGGTTCTGGAACGCGCTGCGCTTCACCGCCTTCTACACGGTGATCGTCACCATCGCGATCTTCGTGGTGGCCTTTCCGCTGGCGCTGTTCGTCGAACGGCCGCGGCCGCTGACCAATCTCTACCGCACCATGTTCTTCATGCCGGCGGTTGTCGGTTTCGCCTCGGCCAGCCTGCTCTGGTCGTGGTTGCTGAATGTCGATTCCGGCCTGTTCAGCCCGGCTGCCTACGACCTCGGACTGATCGACAGGAAGTTCAACCTTCTGGCCACCTTCCAGCCGGCCTTCTGGTCGATCATCGCCATGGTCGTCTGGAAGGTCGCCGGCTTCACCATGATCATCCTGATGGCCGGCCTGCAATCGATCCCGCAGGACCTGCAGGAGGCGGCCGTCATCGACGGTGCCGGGCCTTTCGCCAGGTTCAGGGCGATCACCCTGCCGCTGATGCGCCGCACGCTGGCGCTGGCGCTGATCCTGTCGGTCGCCGGCTCGATCCTCGCCTTCGACCAGTTCTACATCATCCTGCGCGGCGGCCCGCGCAACCAGACGCTGACGGCGGTCTACTGGATCTTCAACCAGTCCTTCGTGTCGTTCAAGCTCGGCTATGGCGCGGCACTTTCCATGGTGCTGCTGGTCATCCTGGTGGCGCTCAGCCTCGTCCAGCTATGGTTGTTGCGCAAGCCGGAGGGTCTCGACTGATGGCGCAGGCAGCCTCCCGTAGCCGCCGGCTCCTGAGCCGCGTCGCAGAGCATTCTACCGGCATCGTCGCCTCGGTGCTGTTCGCCGCGCCGATTGTTTGGGCGGTGCTGTCGGCGTTCAAGCCGGCGGCCGAAGCACGCCTGCCGCCGCTGCCGCCGTGGCCGACGTCGGGGTTCTCGCTGGAGAACTATGCCACGCTCAACAGCTTCGGCGACGGGCTGTGGGTCTCGGCGCAAAACAGCATCTATGTCTCGGTGATGACGGTGGTGCTGTCGGTCGCCGTCAGCGTGCTGGCCGGCTACGGCTTTTCGCGGTTCCGGTTTCCGTTCAAGGACCTGTTCTTCATCCTCATCCTGTCGACGATCATGATCCCGTTTCAGTCGATCCTGACGCCGATCTTCCTGGTGCTGACCAAGCTTGGCCTGCACAACACCCTGACCGGCCTGGTCGGCGTCTATGTGACGCTGCAACTGCCGTTCTCGATCTTCATGATGCGCAACGCCTTCGACGCCGTGCCGCGCGAAATCGAGGAGGCCGCCCGCATGGACGGCGCCAGCAATCTCACCATGCTTTTGAAAGTGATGCTGCCGCTGGTCTGGCCGGGCGTGGTCACCATCGCCCTGTTTGCCTTCCTCGGCGCCTGGAACGAATTCCTCGCCGCCCTCGTGCTGATGACCGACCAGTCCAAGTTCACGCTGCCGGTGATGATGACCGCACTGCAGTCGGGCCGCTTCGGCGCCATCGACTGGGGCGCGGTGCAGGCGGGCGTCACCGTGATGATGGTGCCGTGCCTCATCCTCTTCCTGGCGCTGCAGCGCTTCTACATCCGCGGCCTGATGGCCGGGGCCGTCAAATAGAATGGAGTAAGTTCATGACCGCATCGCCATCCGCAAAAACCGGAAAACCGAAGCTCGCCTTCCGCCCGCTGCCGGTGCCGCAGGTCGACGTGCACGGCTTCTGGGGCGACCGCGCCGACGCTGTCGCCACACGCACCGCCGACATCCTCTACGAGCGCTGCGTCGAGGCCCGCATGCTGGAGCAGATCGATCCGGACCGCCCCTCGCCCGGCATAGTCATCCCCTTCCACTCGCCCTCCCCCGACGAAGCCGACCGCCAGGGCGCGGAATTCACTGGATCGACGGTGACCACGCAGATGTTCTGGGATTCCGATCTCGGCAAGACGATCGAGACCGCGGCCTATTCGCTTTACCGGCGCAAGAACCCCGAACTGGAGAAGAAGATCGATGCCGTCATCGACATGTATGGCAAGCTGCAGCAGGAGGACGGCTATCTCTCGAGCTGGTATCAGCGCATCCAGCCCGGCAAGCGCTGGACCAATCTGCGCGACTGCCACGAGCTCTATTGCGCCGGCCACCTGATCGAGGGCGCGGTCGCCTATTACCAGGCGACGGGAAAACGCAAGCTGCTCGACATCATGTGCCGCTATGCCGACCATATCGCGTCGGTGCTCGGCCCCGAGCCCGGCAAGAAGAAGGGCTATTGCGGACATGAGGAGATCGAGCTGGCGCTGGTCAAGCTGGCGCGGGTGACAGGCGAGCGGAAATACATGGAGCTGGCCAAATACTTCATCGACCAGCGCGGGCAGCAGCCGCATTATTTCGACGAGGAGGCCCGCGCCCGCGGCGCCGACCCGAAGGCCTATCATTTCAAGACCTATGAATACAGCCAGTCGCACATCCCGGTGCGCGAGCAGGACAAGGTCGTCGGCCACGCGGTCAGGGCGATGTACCTCTATTCCGGCATGGCCGACATCGCCACCGAATATGGCGACGACACGCTGCGGTCGGCGCTCGACCTTCTGTGGGACGATCTCACCACCAAGAGCCTCTATATCACCGGCGGGCTCGGGCCATCGGCGCACAATGAGGGGTTCACCAGCGACTATGACCTGCCCAACGAGAGCGCCTATGCCGAGACCTGTGCAGCGGTGGGCCTGGTGTTCTGGGCCAGCCGCATGCTCGGCATGGGGCCGAATGCGCGCTACGCCGACATGATGGAACGCGCCCTCTACAACGGTTCGATCTCGGGCCTGTCGCTCGACGGCTCGCTGTTTTTCTACGAGAATCCATTGGAAAGCCGGGGCAAGCACAACAGGTGGAAATGGCACCGCTGCCCGTGCTGCCCACCCAATATCGGGCGCATGGTCGCCTCGATCGGCAGCTATTTCTACAGCCTGGCCGACGACGCGTTGGCCATCCACCTCTATGGCGACTCGACCGCCCGTTTCGACATATCGGGCGTCCCGGTCGGCGTGACGCAGACGAGCCGCTATCCCTGGGACGGCGCCGTCGAGATCGTGCTCGAACCGCAGGCGCCGGTCGAATTCACCTTGCACCTGCGCATTCCAGCCTGGAGCGCCAGTGCCCAGTTGAAGGTGAACGGCGAGGCCATCAAGCTGGCTGAGATCACCAGCGACGGCTACGCCGCGATCAAGCGGACATGGAAGAAGGGCGACAATATCCGGCTCGATCTCGAAATGCCGATCGAGCGGCTCTATGCCAACCCGCAGGTGCGCCAGGATGCCGGCCGCGTCGCGCTGTCGCGCGGCCCGCTGATCTATTGCGTCGAGGCATCAGACAATGACAGCCAGCCGCATCGCCTGACGCTGCCG
>NZ_RZQY01000646.1:0-3493 GCF_003998575.1 Mesorhizobium sp. M7A.F.Ca.CA.001.10.2.1
GATCTGGGCGATCAGGTAGTCCTTCTCGAACTGCTCACGCGCTTCGCGCAGCGGCAGCGCCATGATGTGCTGGTCGGATTGATTCGGCGTGCGCGGCATGGCATCTCCGATCTCGGCCGGCAACAGATCGGCGGTGATCGGCGCATCGACGTCGTCGCCGCGCGCAAGGATCATCAGGCGCTCGACATTGTTGCGCAGCTGGCGAACGTTGCCCGGCCAGTTGTGCGCCTGCAGCACGGCCAGCGCGTCGTCGCCGATGCGGCGCGGCTTGATGCCGGCCTGGCGGGCGATCTGCTTCATGAAATTGTCGACGAGGTAGGGAATATCCTCGCGCCGCTCGGCCAATCCCGGCACGATGACCGGAACCACCGCGAGGCGATGGTAAAGATCCTCGCGGAAACGCCCGTCGGCAATCATCGCTTCGAGGTTCTGCGAGGTCGAGGAGATGATGCGGACATCGACCTTGACCCGCTTGGTTCCCCCTACCCGCTCGAACTGCTGCTCGACCAGCACGCGCAGGATCTTGTTTTGCGTCTCGCGCGGCATGTCGGCCACCTCGTCGATGTAGAGGATACCGCGATGGGCCTCCTCCAGCGCGCCGACCTTGCGCTCGACGCCATTCGATTCGGTGCCGAACAGCTCGATCTCCATGCGCTCGGGCGTGATGTTGGCGGCGCTCAGCGTCACGAAAGGTGCGCTCTTGCGCGCCGACAGCGTGTGGATGGCGCGCGCGGCCAATTCCTTGCCCGAGCCAGACGGTCCGATGATCATCACGCGGCTGTTGGTCGGCGCGACGCGTTCGATGGTCTGGCGCAACTGGCTCATCGCCGACGACATGCCGATCAGATCGAAGGTTTCGCCGCTGCGCAGCTTGAGGTCGGAAACCTCGCGCCGCAATTTCGAGGTCTCGAGCGCACGCTCGGCAATAAGGATCAGCCTGTCGGCCTTGAACGGTTTTTCGATGAAGTCATAGGCGCCGCGACGGATGGCGGAGACCGCCGTTTCGATGTTGCCGTGGCCGGAAATCATCACCACCGGCAAGGTCGGATGCATGGTCTTGATCTCGTCGAGCAGCGCCAGCCCGTCCAGGCGCGAGCCCTGCAGCCAGATATCGAGGAAAATCAGCCGCGGCGCGCGATCAGCTATAGCAGCGAGCGCGCTGTCAGCATCGAATGCCGTGCGGGTTTCGTGACCTTCGTCGCTCAGTATGCCCGCGACGAGTTCACGGATGTCTTCCTCGTCATCGACGATGAGAATATCAGACGCCATTACCGACCTTTTCAGTTTCTCTTTCGTTTTCCGCCCTGCTTTCGCTGCGCGGAGCCGTTGCGGCCGCAGGCGGCAGGATGATGCTGATCATCGCGCCGCGCCCATCGTGGAAGTCCGCTGGAGCATCGTGTAGTTCCAGCCTGCCGCCATGGTCCTCCACGATCTTCTTGACGATAGCGAGGCCAAGTCCGGTGCCCTTCTCGCGTGTGGTCATGTAGGGCTCGAGCAGCCGTTGGCGATTCTCGCGCGGCAGGCCTTTGCCATTGTCGATGACGTCGATTCGAATCGCACCATTCTGGCGCCCGGCTTGAATCCGGATTATGCCGTGCGAACCGTCCTTCTGTTCCAATCCGTCGATCGCCTCGGCCGCGTTCTTGATCACATTGCCGAAGGCCTGCGCCATCAGGCGGCTGTCGAAAGTGCCCTTGAGCGGCTCCGTGCCGAATATCCGCTCGAAAGTGATGTCGGCGCGGCTGACCTCGACCAGGAACGAGGCCTCACGCAGCGATTCGCGCAGATCTATCGCCTTCATCTCAGGCTTTGGCATGCGCGCGAACGCCGAGAATTCGTCCACCATACGGCCGATATCCTCAACCTGACGGATGATGGTGTCGGTGCATTGGTCGAAAACCTCGCGGTCCTCGGTAATCACCTTGCCGTAACGGCGCTTGATGCGTTCGGCCGAGAGCTGGATCGGCGTCAGCGGGTTCTTGATCTCGTGGGCGATACGCCGCGCCACATCCGCCCAGGCCGACGAGCGCTGCGCCTGAACCAGGTCGGTGATGTCGTCGACCGTCACGACATAGGATTTTTCCTCCGAGCCGTCGTCGCCGGCCTCGATGGTGATCTGCACGTTGAAGGTCCGCTCGGCACCGGCGCGGTAAAAGGTCACCTGCTCGCGATAGACGGGTTTGCCGGACTTGCGACCGATCTCGAAGACGCGGCCGACATGCGGCAGTACGGCGGAAAGATTCTGCCCAAGGGCTGCGCTGGCCGAAATCGCCAGCATCGCCTCGGCCGAGCGGTTGACGATGGTGACGATGCCGTAGGGATCGACGCCGATGACGCCGGCGGTAACGCCGGCAAGCACGGCTTCGGAGAAGCGGCGCCGTTCGTCGATCAGGTCCTTGGCCGACAGGATCTCATTGCGCTGCGATTTAAGTTCGAGAAGCATCTTGTTGAAGGTATCGCCGAGCGAGGCGACATCGCCGTCCGAAGGCCTGACGGGAACCGCGACGTCGAGATTGCCGGTCGCCACCTCGTCGGCGGCGCCGATGAGCTGGCGAATAGGCCGCACCAGACGGTCGGCGACCGCAATGCCGGTCCAGATCGCGGACAGGATGATGATGAGCGTCAGCGACAGATAGGGCAGCGCGAAGGCCACCTGCGAGGTACGGCGGTTATCTTCCAGCCCCCGATATTCGTCGGTGTTGGACCTGACGATCTGCCTTGCCTTGATCACTTCGGGATCGACGAGCCGAATGGTGTAGAGGTAGAGTCCTTCGATCTCCCGCAGCTTGACGATGGCGCCCATGATGTTGCGCGTTTTCGGTTCGATCAGCACCGGCTTGCCGTCGGCAGCGCTGGCCACCGCGCCTTCCGGCGGCTCGGGCATGGCGAACTCCGTATCGGTCTTGGCGCTCATGACGAAAGAGCCGTCCGGCTTGATCAGCGCCGCATGGGCCAGCGAACGGCCCACGGCTTCCTTGTTCATCAAGTCGAGAAAGCCGGTACGATCAAGGCCGTAGAGCGTGCGCGACGCATCGAGATCATAGGCCATGGACAATGTCGTGCCCTGGAGGTTGCGGGCATTTTCCTGGACATAGGCGTCGGCGATCGAGAGGGACGAATTGACGATCGTCTTGGTGCGGATCTCGAACCAGCGGTCAAGGCCGATGTCGAGCGTGATCGAGGCAATGATGGCCACCATGATGGCGGGAATGGCGGCAACCAGGGCGAACATGGCGACAATGCGCACATGCAGCCGCGAAGCGGCCTTACCATGCCGGCGCGCCATCAGGATGCGGTGCACCTCACGCCCGACCAGCGCGATAAGAAACAGGACGAAAGCCGCGTTGAGGGCAATCAGCGCCAGCGTCGTCGACTCGTTCGGTGTGATCGGCGTGGCGCCGACGAGGATGGTGAACGAGATCGCAGCCGTCATCAGCGCGCCGACGACCGCGATCACACCCGGCAGCGCAAGCAGCCGGCGCCCGTCACGAGC
>NZ_RZQY01000647.1:0-3474 GCF_003998575.1 Mesorhizobium sp. M7A.F.Ca.CA.001.10.2.1
TGATGTCGTAGTGCAAGCTGCCGAACACGGTGACCAGCGGCGATGTCGTCATGAGCCCCGGTCTTTTCGTTTCGATGTCACCGCGGACATGGTGCGGCCGAGATTGCGCTCCGCCGCCTGATAATCGCGCTGTGCCACCGCCACGAACAGCGCGTCGAGGATGTTGAGCTGGGCAATGCGCGCCGCTGCGTTCTCGCCCATCAGCGGCGAGCCTTGCGCGGTCGAGCAAAGCACGATGTCGGCGACCGCAGCCAGCGGCGAGTTGTCGTAGTTGGTGATGGCCAGCGTGCGGGCACCGTTCTTGCGGGCCAGCTGGATGGCGTCGATGACGGCCGACGTGTTTCCCGAATGCGAGAAGCCGACGGCGATGTCGTCGCCGCCGAGCAGCGAGGCCGACATCAGCATCATATGCGAATCGTCATAGACGGATGCGCGGATGCCGATGCGCAGAAACTTGTGCGAGACATCGCGGGCGATCTGCGCCGAGCCGCCGACGCCATAAAAATCCCGGTTCTTGGCACGGAAGAGCAGCTCGGCGGCCCGGTCGAAATCCTCGATGTCGAGGATCGCCAGCGTCTCCTCCAGCGCCTGGATGGAGGTGCGAAACACTTTTTGCACGATCTCGGCCGAACTGTCGTCGGATGACAGTTCCTGGTGCATCTCGGCGGTCGGCAGGCGACTGTATTCATAGACGGCGGTGCGGAAGTCGCGATAGCCGGAAAAGCCGAGCTTCTTGGCGATTTTGACCACCATCGCCTCGGACACGCCGGACTCTTCGGCGATCTGTTTCAGCGGAATGCTCTCGTCGAAACCGCGCCGGCCGAAGACGGTTTCCACCACCTTCGCCTCCAACGGGGTGAGATGCGGCATCATCATGCGGATGCGCGGTCCTACCGCTTTCAGGTCCAGCCCGCTCAAGGTCATCCACGCCCCCTCGTCACGCGATCGATAAGCATCGCGGCGAGGATTATAAGACCAGTTGCCAGAAGCTGATAGAAGGACTGGACGTTCATCAGCGTCAAACCGTTGCGCATGGCGCCGAGGATGACGGCGCCCAGGATGGTGCCGACGATGCTGCCCTTGCCGCCCATCAGCGAGGCGCCGCCGATGGCGGCAGCCGCGATAGCGTCGAGTTCCCAGAGATTGCCGAGGATGGGCTCGGCGGCGCCGAGCCGGCCGACCAGGATCTGCGCGGCAAGCGCCGCCAGCAGGCCCGAGATCATGTAGGCGGCGATCTTGGTGCGGGCAATCGGCACGCCGGCGATGTAGGCCGCCTCCTCGTTGCCGCCGACGGCAAGCAGATATTCGCCGAAGGGCGTCTTCTTCAAAACGACCCAGGCGACGACAGCCACGCAGGCGACGATGATGACCGCCAGAGGCAGTCCAAACAGCGATCCGTTGAAGATGGCGCGAAAGCTTGGCGGAAGGCCGAGCACCGGATTGCCGCCGGTGTAGATCAGCGCCAGCGCCCGATAGGTGCTGAGCGTTCCCAACGTGACGATGAAGGGCTGCAGCCCGACATAGGCGACGAGCACGCCGTTGACGAGGCCGCAGGCAAGGCCAATGGCGAAGCCGGCGGCGATGGCCAACGGAAACGGCACGCCGGCGACCATCATAGAGGCCGAGATGACGGCCGAGAGTGCCGCCGTCGGCCCGACCGACAGGTCGATGCCACCGGAGATGATGACCAGCGTCATGCCCAGCGCCAAACAGGCATTGATGCTCGACTGCTGCAGGATGTTGATCAGGTTGCGCTCGGCGAAGAAGCCGGGCACCAGCGTGCCGAATACTGCCAGGATCACGACAAGGCCGATCAGCGTGCCGGCGTCGCGCATGGAAACGCCGCGCAGGAATTCGGCGCGTGGTCGCACCAGAGTGGTATCCGACATATCCGTCACCTACTGCCTTGCCTGTTGCGCGGCCGGCGTTTGCGTTTGTGGGATGGCGTGCGCCGCGATCGCCTGTTCGCTGATATCGTCTCTGTGGAGTTCGGCCGCGATCGTGCCGTCGCGCATGACCAGCACGCGGTCGGCAAGCCGGATCACTTCGGGGAGTTCGGAGGAGACGACGATCACGGCATGGCCCTCGGCGGCGAGTTCCTCGATCAGATGATAGATCTCCGCCTTGGCGCCGACATCGATGCCGCGTGTCGGTTCGTCGAACAAGAGGATGCGCGTTCCCGCGGCCAGCCAGCGGCCGATGATCGCCTTCTGCTGGTTGCCGCCGCTGAACAGGCGGATCGGCCGGTCGAGCAGGAACGGGCGCAGATTGACGCGGCTCATCCTGTCGACCGCCACCTGTTTCAGCCTGGTGTGATCGATGACGCCGCGCGGCGCGAATACGTTCATCGAGGCCAGCGCCATGTTGCTGGTGATCGAGCGCAGCGGCACGATGCCTTCGCGCTTGCGCTCCTCCGGCACCAGGCCGATGCCGGCGGCAATCGCATCGCGCGGGCCGGCGAAGCGCGCCGCCTTGCCGTCGATTGCAATGGTGCCGGCCGTGGCGCGATCGGCGCCGGCCAGGAGCCGCAAAAGTTCAGTTCGGCCGGAACCGACCAGGCCGGCAATCCCCAGCACCTCGCCGCGATGCAGATCGAACGACACGTTGCGCACCTTCGTCGCCGAGGAGAGGCCACGCGCGCTCAGCATGACCTTGTTCGTGGCATGGGAATTATGGTGTTCCTGCGCCAGTTCGCGGCCGACCATCATCGCCACGACCGCTTTCTCCGACAGGTCTTTCAGATCGACGGAATCGACGACGACGCCATCGCGCATGATGGTGGCGCGCCGGCAGATGCCGAACACCTCATCCAGCTTGTGCGAGACATAGACGACGGCGACGCCATCGCGCGCCAAACCTGTAATGACTTGCGCGAGCCGTTCGAATTCGCTCGGCGTCAGGCTCGATGTCGGCTCGTCCATGGCGACGATGCGGGCGCGATCGAGCAATGCCCTGGCAATCTCGACAATCTGCCGCTGCGCCACCTTCAGGGTGCCGAGCGGGGCGGCTGGATCGATGGAAGGGTCGATGGCTGCAAGAGCCTCGGCGGCGCGGCGCTCCTGCTCTCTGCTGGCGACGAAGATGCCGCCGCGCGTCAGCGGATGGCCGAGGAACATGTTCTGGGCGACGCTGAGGCGCGGCACCTGCTGCAATTCCTGATGGATCATGGCGACGCCCGCAGCGCGCGCGGCAACCGGGTTGGCGAGTGTAACCGGCTTGCCGTCGATGAGGACGCTTCCCGCGGTCGGCCTGTAGACGCCAGACAGGACGCGCAGCAGCGTCGACTTGCCGGCGCCGTTTTCGCCGAGCAGGCCATGGATTTCACCGGCCCCGACCGAGAACGAAACGCCGTCAAGCGCCCGTACGGCCGGAAACAGCTTGGAAATGCCCTGGAATTGCAGCCGGGGTGACATCGAGTTCTATCTCCGGGCCATGGTGCCGGACAGAAGCGAATTGCCCTGACCGGCACTGTTG
>NZ_RZQY01000648.1:0-3472 GCF_003998575.1 Mesorhizobium sp. M7A.F.Ca.CA.001.10.2.1
GCCCAGCCGGCCCGGCACCGATGACCACGATATTGTAGGGATCGTCCGGCTGCGGGTTCTTCCAGTGCGGCGGATGGGCGCCCTTGATCAGCTCAATGTCGTTGTGATCGACAGGAAAGGCGGTAGCCCTGGTCCGGTCACGCGACATCGCCGCCACCCGACGCCGGGCTTGCTGGCTGAGACAGCCAGCCGCCATTGAACCCGGCCTTGCGCAGGCCGTTGCGGATGTGTTGATTTGACCGCATCAGTCTCCAGATCAACCCTGACCGATGGTTCTCGATCATCATCACCACGATGCCTTGATCCAGCCCATAGTGGCCTTCCGACACCCAGCCGTGCCTCCCGAACTTACGCCGGTTCGCCAATGTCGGGTTGAAACCGCTCGGCAGTCGGAAATTACCGATCACCTCGGGGTAGCGATCACCGAGATGGCGCAACGCCGCCAAGCAGATCTCCGGGGCGAAAGGCAGTGATGCCGGATAGGACCAAGGCGCGATCGTCCCGTCATCGGGCCCGAACGGCGCGCCGCGCGCGGCATAGCCGGAAAACCGCCGGCGCTGTCGCTCCACGCTGGTGCGAAAACCGCCTGGCCCGTCGCCCGCCGAAAGACCCCAAAGGTTCTCGTCGTAGCCGCCATAGCCGTAAGGGTTGTGGCGTGCATAGTCGCGGTGCAGATAGGTCGAGCGGCGGCTGTTTTCGAAATAGTCCGAGTTCTTCTCGCGCATGAAGGCGTCGCGGATGCCGGCGAAATCGATCCAGGCATGCGAGAACTGGTGCATGAACAGCGGACCGCCATACAGCACGTCGTAGCCGTAGATGTTTTCCCACTGATAGGTCGCCGTCCAGCCCTCGTAGCTGTTGTCCGAGGTCGGGCTGTCGGGCGAAGCCATCGACAGGATGTAGAGGATCGTGGCTTCGTTGTAGCCCTCCCAGCCATAGTGGAGAAAGCCGCTCTTCGGCTTCCAGCCTTGTCGCAAGGTCGGGCTTGAGCCTTGTGCCCACCGCCAGTCGACGCGCCGGTAGAGCGCCTCGGCCAGTTGGCGGATTTCGGCTTCCTCGTCATCGTCACCGGAGAAATAGGCGCCCGCCACCAGCATGCCCGATATCAGCAATGCCGTATCCACCATCGACAGTTCGCAGCGCCAGACGCGCAGGCCGGTCCGCATATCGAGGAAATGGTAGTAGAAACCCTTGTGGCCGGTGACGTCGTCGCTATGGCCTTGCGGGCTGGCCGAGAAGAAGCGCAGCGCGGCCAGCGTCAGCTTCGCGGCGGCATCGCGCGCCATCCAGCCGCGCTCGACGCCGATCGGATAACTGGACAGCGCGAAGCCGACGACAGCGATGCTGGCCGGCGAATTCGGCCGCGACGTGTCGGCGACCAATCCGTTTTCGGGGTTCACGTTCTCGAGGAAATAGTCGAAGGCGGCGCGCTGATAGCGGTCCAGAAGCTCGTCGTCGGACAGCGCGGCAGGCTCGGCTCTAAGCAAAGGAAACAAGCTCCCGCCGGATGGTTGCAGCGTCCGTCAACCGCCAACCAGTTGCCCCGCATCGGCAGATCATCACGCATGCTGAACTGTCATGCCGCGTCATAGCTTTCCCGTATAGCTTTGTTGCGTCAACGTCGATTCGACGCCTGGGACTATACGCCCCTACGCTCCCGTTCGTTGCGTCGTCACGCGGAATTGAAACGCGTCCTGCCTCAGTAGGTGGCGCGGCCGCCGGAAACGTCGAACACGGCGGCGGTCGTGAACGAACACTCTTCCGAGGCAATCCAGCAGATCAGCGCCGCCACCTCTTCGACCTCGCCGAAGCGCGCCATCGGTATCTTGGACAGCATGAAGTCGATGTGCTCCTGGCTCATCTGCTTGAAGATAGCGGTGCGCACGGCCGCCGGTGTGACGCAATTGACCGTCACCTTGGTCTTGGCCAGTTCCTTGCCGAGCGACTTGGTCAGGCCGATCACCGCGGCCTTCGAGGTGCTGTAGGCCGAAGCGTTGGGATTGCCTTCCTTGCCGGCGATCGAGGCGATGTTGACGATGCGGCCATAGTTGCGCTCGAGCATGTGCGGCACGAGCGCCTTGTTGCAGTAGAAGACGCCGTTGATGTTGATGTCGATGACCTTCTGCCAATCCTCGGTCGAATAGTTCCAGGTCGTCATGTTCGGCCCGGTGATCGCCGCACTGGTGACCAGGATGTCGACACCGCCAAGCGCTTCGATCGCCGACTGCTTGGCGCGTTCCACGCCGGCCGCATCGGCGACGTCGATGGCAACACCGTGGAGGCCGGGAAGGGTGGCTTTGGCCTGTTCGATCTGAGCCGGATCGCGATCCCAGACTGAAACCCGTCCGCCCTCTTCGACAATCCTCTGAGCCACTGCCAGACCGATGCCTGAAGCGCCGCCGGTGATCACCGCCGCTCGACCGCTGAACCGCCCTGTAAAATTCATCGGCATCCTATTTTCCCGATCATCCCAACCCGATGGACGATGACGGCACGCGACCGCCATACCATCGACTGCGACTGTGCGGTCCCCATCAGGCGAGTTCAAGCCGGCATGCGAGGCCGATCGTCTGGGCCAATCCCGTTACCCGGGATTTCCCTCGAGCTCTCTGCCCAGCGCCTTCACCATCGCCACCAGCGCCGGTCCGATCTCGGCATGCGCGCGCTCTTCCGTGATGATCTCGCCGATGCCGCCGCAGGTGATGGCAACCAGCGGCGAGCCGTCACTCGGACGGAACGGCACGCCGACCGCATGAATATAGCTGTGCCAGGCGCCGAACGACGTCACATAGCCCTTGTCTGCATACTGGGCGATCGCATCGTCGATCGCCGCCCCGATCATCGCCGCCCTGTCCGGCTCGGCCTCCTGCAAAGCCTCCACAAGGCGAGCGCGCTCCTCAGGTGAAAGGGCCGCCGCATAGGCCAGCCCCATCGATGTCTTCCAGATCGGCAGGTAGGAGCCTGGATTGAGGCGCAGCGTGACAAGGCTCTCCGACCGGCAATTGGCCAGATAGACCATGTTGAGGCTGTCGCGCGTGCCGAGCGCCACCGCCGCACCGGTCAGGTCGGCCAGCGGCTGCATCAGCGGCCGGGCGACGTGAACGACGGCGCTGGAACTGAGCGCCGAATAGCCCAGCGCCACGGTGGCGGGTCCCAGGCTGTAGCGGCCAAGGTCCTTGTCGTAGAGGAGATAGCCGAGCGCGCTTAGCGTATAGGTGATGCGTGAAACCGTGGCCTTGGGCAGGCCGGTGCGGGCAATGATGTCCTGGTTGCCGAGTGAGGCATCGCCCGGGCGGAAGGCGCGCAGGATGCCGAGCCCGCGCACCAGCGACGACGAAAGCTGCGCGCCTTCGCCTTCAAGCTCCGTCTCGTCCCTGGTGGCTCGCCTGCGCACGCTGAGGTCTTTCTGGCGTCGTCGTCCGCCTGTCGGGCCAGCGTCGCCGGCGTTGTCTAAAAAATGAAATTAAATTCC
>NZ_RZQY01000649.1:0-3462 GCF_003998575.1 Mesorhizobium sp. M7A.F.Ca.CA.001.10.2.1
CCGCTAGGTCGCTTTGGAATTTTAACGCAATCCGCTAGAATGAATTCATGAGCAGGAATGAGGTGATAAAGCGGTTGCAGAGAAATGCAGATGCCATCAAAGGCATGGGCGCGACTTCGCTTTATCTGTTCGGATCGATTTTACGGGGCGACGCAGGACCTGACAGCGATCTCGACCTCTTCATCGATTATGATCCTGCAAGACGCTTTTCGCTGATTGATCTGGTCGGCATCAAGCAATTTCTTGAGGAGAAGATGTCAGCGGAGATCGATATCACCACCCGCGACAGCCTCAATCCCATGTTGAAGGCCGACATCGAACAATCTGCTGTGCGCATATTTTGATGGCAGTGCGCCGGATCGAACCGATTCTAGCCGAAATCATGGAGGCCCTGGACGGCATCTCTGCTGCCGCCGCGGGCAAGACGTTGGATGACTTTAATAGCGACTGGCTGCTCCGACATGGCATCGAGCGCGGGATCGAAATCATTTCCGAAGCTGCCCGGCACATTCCAGATGATTTGGCAGCACTTGCTCCCGAGATTCCATGGAAACAAGTTCGTGGGATAGGCAACGTTTTGCGTCACGAATATCACAAAACCTCCGGTGCGATAGTATGGCCGGTGGTGACCGACAGCCTGCCGCCACTGCGTCTTGCTGTCGAACGTATGCTCGAAGCGTCGCAGCGCCGATAGTTTTGGCTGACACTTGCGGCTGCATCCTGTTCGCGTCGCAAGGAAGGAACCGCGATATTTCTCTCGTCACAAGCAATTGCATGGCAACGGAACATTTGCTCGCGTCGAGACTGCCGGATCTTTCTGCTCTGCACGTGCGGTGCGGCAAAGTTCTCTAAAATACCGCTTGCAATTCACAATCAGTTTGCTACAAAACAACTGCTTGCAAAATACAACCGGTTATCGAGGAGGCTCGCATGTCCAAACTTCGCGTCAACGCTTTCACCCTGTCGCTCGACGGCTATGGCGCCGGTCCCGATCAGGATCTGCAAAATCCTCTCGGCGTCGGTGGGGAATCCTTGCACAAGTGGTTTGTCGACACCTGCACCTTCCGCGAGAAGGTGCTCGGACAAGATGGCGGCACCACCGACGTCAACGAGGCGTTCGCGGCGCGCAGCTTCGAGAATGTCGGCGCCTGGATCCTCGGCCGCAACATGTTCGGGCCGATCCGCGGCGAGTGGCCTGACGACAGCTGGAAGGGCTGGTGGGGCGACAACCCGCCCTATCATGTGCCGGTTTTCGTGCTCACCCATCACAAGCGGGAACCGATCACGATGGAGGGCGGCACGACTTTCCACTTCGTCACTGACGGTATCCATTCAGCTCTTGAACAGGCTAAGGCTGCCGCTGGCGGCAAGGACGTGCGGGTCGGCGGCGGCGTCGCCACCATCCGGCAATATCTGCAGGAAAAACTGATCGACGAGATGCATCTGGCGATCGCGCCGGTGCTGCTCGGCTCGGGCGAGAACCTTTTCGCCGGCCTCGATATGCTCAAGCTGGGCTATATCTGCAGCGAGCAGGTGGCGACGCCGCTTGCCACGCACGTCACCATCAAGCGGGCGTAGTTACAGCTTTTTCTCCCCGTCACTATACGGGGAGAAGGGAGCGATCCATCAATACTTCTCCGGCACGTAGAGCTCGCGCGGCAGCACCTGGCGCTCGTATTCGGGGTTGAAGACGCGCTCCGGCAAAGTGATCTCCTCGTGCGGCACTTCCTCGTAAGGCAGCTGCTTGAGCAGATGGTCGATGCAGTTCAGCCGCGCGCGCTTCTTGTCGTTGCCCTCGACGATGAACCAAGGCGCTTCCGGGATGTTGGTGCGGGCGAAGGTCTCTTCCTTGGCCTTGGTGTACTGCTCCCAGCGCACACGCGACTGCAGATCCATCGGCGACAGTTTCCACTGCTTCATTGGATCATGGATGCGCATCAGGAAGCGCATCTGCTGTTCCTCGTCGGTGATCGAGAACCAGTATTTGACCACGGTGATGCCCGAGCGGACCAGCATGCGCTCGAACTCCGGCACGTCGTGAAAGAATTCTTCGACCTGATCGGGCTGGGCAAAGCCCATCACCCGCTCGACGCCCGAGCGGTTGTACCATGAGCGGTCGAACAGCACGATCTCGCCGCCGGCCGGCAGATGCGGGACATAGCGCTGGAAATACCATTGCGACTTTTCGCGCTCGGTCGGCGCCGGCAGTGCCACGACGCGGCAGATGCGCGGATTGAGCCGCTGGGTGATGCGCTTGATGACACCGCCCTTGCCGGCCGAATCGCGTCCCTCGAAGATCACCACCAGCTTCTTCTTGTGGTAGGCGACCCAGGACTGCAGCTTGATCAATTCGGACTGCAGGGTGATCAGGTCGCGAAAATACTGCATGCGATCGATCGAAGGCGGATGCGAGTTCTTGTAGATCTTGGCGATCTCCATCGACAGCGCCGGCTCCGACATTTCGAGCTCATAGTCTTCGTCGAGCGTGTCGGCGAGCTCGGCTTCAAGCCAATCCCTGGCCGGAGAATTCTGTTTTAGCTCGGTCATTATCGGCTGCTCCACTTGCAAGCTCTGTCGATCCACGTCCGGCGCCCCAAACTCCGGCTTACAGCCCGGAACGGCAACGCCTGAGCCGACTTCAATATAGGCCTGCAATGACGGTTTTATTGCAGCCCGAGCGTGATCGCCGCCGCTGCCAATCCCGCCAGGCATGATCGATCCGGCGTCCTGGCATGGCGACAAGTCGCGCAAATTGTCCTACAAATAGCGGCCACATTCGGGCGCCCTCCCCAGCCCCTTCCCCAACGCAATCGCGAGGATCGACATGGAATACCGCACCCTCGGCCGTTCCGGCCTGAAAGTTTCGACGCTGACCATGGGGACCATGACGTTCGGCGGCGCCGGCGCATTTTCGGCGGTCGGCAAGACCGATCTCGACGAGGCGCGCCGGATGATCGATCTCTGCATCGACGCCGGCATCAATGTCATCGACACCGCCAACGTCTATTCGAATGGCATTTCCGAAGAAATCATCGGCGAAGCGCTCGGCGGCAAGCGCAAGGGCGACGTGCTGATCGCCTCCAAGGCACGGATGCGGATCGGCAAAGGCCCAAACGATGAAGGCTTGTCGCGCCATCACCTGATCCGCGAATGCGAGAAGAGCCTGAAGCGGCTCAGGACAGACGTCATCGACATCTATTTCCTGCACGAATGGGATGGCGTGACACCGCTGGAGGAAACCATCGGCGCGCTCGACACGCTGGTTGCCCAGGGCAAGATCCGCTATGTCGGCTGCTCCAACTATTCCGGCTGGCAGGTGATGAAGGCGCTCGGCATCAGCGACAGCCGCCACCAGCCGCGCTTCGTCACGCAGCAGATCCATTACACGCTGGAAGCGCGCGAGGCGGAGTACGAGTTGCTGCCGATTTCCGTCGACCAGGGGTTAGGCGTCCTGGTCTGGAG
>NZ_RZQY01000064.1:0-15584 GCF_003998575.1 Mesorhizobium sp. M7A.F.Ca.CA.001.10.2.1
GGCGTCAGGTCGGCGCCTCGACGATCACCCAGCAGGTGGCGAAGCACTTCCTGTTGTCCTCGGACCAGACCTACGAGCGCAAGATCAAGGAGATGATCCTCGCCTTCCGCATCGAGCAGGCCTATCCCAAGGATCGCATTCTCGAGCTCTACCTCAACGAAATCTTCTTCGGCTTCGGCGCCTATGGCGTCGCCGGTGCGGCGCTGACCTATTTCGACAAGTCGGTCAACGAACTGTCCGTGGCAGAGGCCGCCTACCTGGCTTCCCTGCCCAAGGGGCCGAACAACTACCACCCTTTCAAGCATGCCGATCGCGCGATCGAGCGTCGCAACTGGGTCATCGACCAGATGGTCGAGAACGGCTACGTCACGCGTGAGGAAGGCAACAAGGCCAAGGCCGAGCCGCTGGGCGTGACGCCGCGCCGCAGCGGCACCTATCTGTTCGCCGGCGAGTACTTTACCGAAGAGGTGCGCCGCCAGATCATCGCCCGCTACGGCGAGAACGCGCTTTACGAAGGCGGCCTCTCCGTCCGCACCACGCTCGATCCGAAGATACAGCTCATTGCCCGCAAATCGATGCAGAACGGGTTGATGAAATACGACACGCTGCGCGGTTATCGCGGGCCGGTAACATCGATCGACGTGTCGGGCGACTGGGGCGTGCCGCTTGGCGCCGTCAAGGGGCTGGAGGATGTTCCCGAATGGTCGCTCGCCGTCGTGCTCGACAGTTCGGCGACCGGGCTGTCGATCGGCCTGCAGCCCGCACGGCAGGCGTCGGGCGAGATCGTCAAGGAGCGCGTCGAAGGCACCGTCAGCAAGGAGGACATGGGTTTTGCCATGCGCCATGTGGTTGCCGGCAAGACCGTCAAGGCCAAGTCGCCGGCGGAGGTGCTGAAGCCGGGCGACGTCATCTTCGTGCAGAAAAACGATGGTGCCGATGGCGCCTACAGCCTGCGCCAGGTGCCCGAAGTGGAAGGCGGCCTGATCGCCATGGACCCGCACACCGGCCGCGTGCTGGCCATGGTCGGCGGCTTCTCCTATGCGCAGTCCGAATTCAACCGCGCCACGCAAGCCATGCGCCAGCCGGGCTCCTCGTTCAAGCCGATCGTCTATTCGGCCGCACTCGACAATGGCTATACGCCGGCCTCGGTGATCATGGACGGGCCGATCACGATCCAGAGCGGCAACACGAGCTGGACGCCGAAGAATTACGACGGCACCGTTGCCGGTCCGGCGACCCTGCGCTCCGGCATCGAGAAGTCGCGCAACCTGATGACGGTGCGGCTTGCCAATGACATGGGGATGAAGCTGGTCGTCGAATATGCCGAGCGCTTCGGTGTCTACGACCATCTGGCACCCTATCTACCGATGGCGCTGGGTTCCGGCGAAACCACCGTGATGCGCATGGTGTCGGCCTATTCGATCATGGCCAATGGCGGCAAGTCGATCAAACCGTCGCTCATCGACCGCATCCAGGACCGCTACGGCAAGACGGTGTTCAAGCAGGACGAACGTGGCTGCCAGGGCTGCAATGCGCCCGAATGGCAGAACCAGCCGGAGCCGGAACTCGTCGACAATTCCGAGCAGGTGCTCGATCCGATGACGGCCTACCAGATCACCTCGATGATGGAAGGTGTCGTGCAACGCGGCACCGGCGCCACCATCAGTGAACTCGGCCGTCACATCGCTGGCAAGACTGGAACGACCAACGACGAAAAGGACGCCTGGTTCATCGGTTACACGCCCAACCTCGTCGTCGGCCTCTACATGGGCTACGACACGCCGCGCGGCCTTGGCCATGGCGCCACCGGTGGCGGCCTCGCAGCCCCGATCTTCAAGGACTTCATGCGGGTGGCGCTGGACGGCACGCCCAATGTCGATTTCAAGGTGCCCGAAGGCATGAACCTGGTCGCCATCAACCGCAAGACCGGCATGCGTGCCGCATCGGGCGATCCGGGCACCATCATCGAAGCCTTCAAGCCGGGTACCGGTCCCGCCGACAGCTATTGGGTCATCGGCATGGGCGCCGACGGCTCCAATGCCACCGGTGGCGCGTTGTCACCGCAGGCCAACCAGGCCATCCAGTCCGGCGGCGGCGGCCTCTACTGACGATTTTCATGAGCGGATGGGCTGGCCTTGGCGCCAGCCCATTTTGCTTTACAGCCGGCGGCGGCCTGCCTATGTATCGCGCCGACCGACTTCAGCAAACAGGACAGAACAGCCAGCCATGCGCGCGGAAACGCAGAATATTGTCGACGAGATCAGGCAGGCGATAACCCTGCTGAGGAGGCATCTTTGACTGGGATCAGGCCATAAAGCGGCTTGAATACCTTAATGTGCGCGCCGAGGACGCCAGCCTCTGGAACGAGCCGCTGGAAGCGCAGAAGCTGATGCGCGAGCGCCAGGGCCTGGAAGAGGGCATCGCCTCGGTGAAAGGTCTGACGCAGGCGCTGGAAGACAATATCGGCCTGATCGAGCTCGGCGAGGAAGAGCGCGACGAGGGGGTCATTGCCGAGGCCGAAGCCGCGATCCGCTCGATGCAAGGCGAAGCGAAGGCCCGCCAGGTCGAGACGTTGCTGTCGGGTGAAGCAGATTCCAACGACACCTATCTCGAAATCCATGCCGGTGCCGGCGGCACCGAAAGCCAGGACTGGGCCTCGATGCTGCTGCGCATGTACACGCGCTGGGCCGAGCGTCGTCGCTTCAAGGTCGAAGTGCTGGAAATGCATGACGGCGAAGAGGCCGGCATCAAGTCGGCCACGTTGATGATCAAAGGCCACAATGCCTATGGCTGGATGAAGACGGAATCGGGCGTTCATCGCCTGGTGCGTATTTCGCCCTATGACAGCAATGCGCGCCGGCATACGTCCTTCGCCAGCGTCTGGGTCTATCCGGTCATCGACGACACGATCGAGATCGACGTCTCGGAATCGGATGTCCGCATCGATACTTATCGCTCGTCCGGCTCGGGCGGCCAGCACGTCAACACCACCGATTCGGCGGTGCGCATCACGCATCTGGCCACCGGCATTGCGGTCGCCTGCCAAGCCGAACGTTCGCAGCACAAGAACAAGGCCAAGGCCTGGGAGATGCTGCGCTCGCGCCTTTACGAGGAAGAGCTGAAGAAGCGCGAGGCAGTTGCAAACGCCACCGAAGCGTCGAAGAGTGATATAGGCTGGGGTCACCAGATACGCTCCTATGTGCTGCAGCCCTACCAGCTGGTGAAGGATCTCCGCACCGGCGTCGAGAGCACCAGCCCGTCGAGCGTGCTCGATGGCGACCTCGACGATTTCATGGAAGCCTCGTTGTCGCAGCGCATCGAAGGCGGTGCGGGCGAAGCCGTAGCAGACCTGGATTAGGATATGTCCATGTTCAGGTGAGGCTAGCCTGACCTCAATCTGAACATACCCCTGCGCACCACAGCGACGGAGGAGTGGGTTGCCGAGCAAGCTCACCGGAAAGTGCTTCTGCGGCGCGGTTCACTACGAGGTCGCCGACGAATTCCTCTATGCCGCGAATTGCCATTGTTCGAACTGCCGGCGCACCACCGGTTCGGCCTTCAAGCCTTTCGCCGGTATCGAGCGTGAAAAGCTTGTCCTCACCGAAGGCGGGGACAAGCTCCTGATCTTTGGCGACGAAAGCGGCCATAACGCGCATTGCGGCCGGTGCGGCTCCTTGCTTTATTCGCTGGTGCGCGACGGCGCCTACGTCCATGTCGCCATGGGAACGCTCGTCAACGACCCGTCCATCCGCCCGACCGAGCACATCTTCGTCGGTTCGAAGGCGGGCTGGTTCACCATCACCGATGACCTGCCGCAGCATCAAGAGCACGTGATTGCCGGCTCTGACCAGCAATAGGCTGGAACCACAGCGGGCCAATTCCGTTTATTCGACGCCCGTTTGCCGGGAATTGACCTTGGCCTCATCTCGTCGGCGGTAGCGGATACCTGACGTCTATAGAACGATGTCGGGAATGCATCTTCTTGCGCCGACCAAGGAATCAGCCCAGCATCCAAACGCTGGGAGAGAAAAAGCATTTATGGCCGGACGCGGCATATCTGCGACCCGACGATCCGGCCACTGGGAAGATACGTTCCGGGAACGGGCAAGCGAAACGCTTGAGCTCGTTTGAAAGGAACGCGTCATGTCTGCTGCCACACTCAGATCGGCCAATGCCGTTCAACCGGCTGGCCGACTTTTGTTTTCCCTGTTCGCGATCGGCGCGATGGCAATGCTGACGGCACCCGCCTTCGCGCATGACGCCACACCCACGGCGGCAAAGCCACAGGGCTGGAGTTATCCGTTCGCATGCTGCGCCAACTATGATTGTCGCACGACCCATACAGGCGAAGTGCTGGAGAAACCCGAGGGCTATGTCATCGCCGGAACGGGTGAGATCGTTCCAATGACCGACAAGCGTGTCAAGGACAGCCCGGACGGCGAGTTCCATTGGTGTGCGCACCAGGCGGGCCTCGACGCCGGCAAGACAATCTGCCTGTTCGTGCCGCCGCGCTCCTATTGACGACAGGACGGCGGTCGGACGTCCGCGGTCGCGTGTGACCGGGACCGCAGGCCGGGTTTGCGCAGTTCGGGTGATGCCTGCTGACAGACAGTTGTCAGGAGCACCTCTTTATGCTGCCTTTGCCGCACGGGGTGGCGGGCGACAGGAGGAGTTCGTTGATGACCATCAAGGCAAGCTGTCATTGCAAGGCGACGACATTCGAGGTTTCGCAGGCACCGCAGACGGTGACGCAATGCACCTGTTCTTTCTGCTCGAAGCGCGGCTCGCTCTGGGCCTACTACGTGCCTTCGCAATTCAAGCTCACCAGCCCGATGGAGAACGTCTCTTTCTACCGCTGGGGATCGAAAACCGTAAAGCACGGTTTTTGCGCCACCTGCGGCTGCGGCACCTTTACCGAAACGCCGGACTGGTCGACCGGCGAGCCGGATTTCGACAATCCCAAGATCAGCGTCAACTCGCGACTGTTCGACGATTTCGATCTCGACAAGGTCGAAGTGGTGGTCATAGACGGCAAGAACCTCTGGTAGCCTGATCCGAACGATTGCGGCCCGGCGATGCGGCGCTATCACTGTGTATCGGTCCCTCGGGAAAAGCCGTGAGCGGCGCTTTTGCCGTTCCGCTTTTCGCCGCAATTCGTGGTACAAGTCGCGGGAAGGGCTGATTTGGCGCCACCGCAAGGCGTGACTTGGAGAGGGACCATCCTATGAAAAAGACTGTGCTCGTCGTCGTGGCGACGGCTGTGCTCGTGAGCGCCTGCACCACCACCGATCCGTATACGGGCGACCAGAAGATTTCCAACACGGCGGCCGGCGCCGGCCTTGGTGCCCTGGCGGGTGCAAGCCTTGGCCTGCTTGCCGGCGGCAACGACCGCCGCAACGCACTGATCGGCGCCGGCATCGGCGCGCTGGCCGGCGGCGCCATCGGCGCCACCATGGACCAGAACGAGGCCGAACTGCGCCGGCAGCTCGAGGGCACCGGTGTCAGCGTCACCCGCAGCGGCGACCAGATCATCCTCAATATGCCGTCCGACATCACCTTCAACTCGGACCAGGATGCGGTGAAGCCCGGCTTCTACCAAGTCCTGAACTCTGTCGCGCTGGTGCTGAAGAAGTTCAAGCAGACCACGGTCGACGTGTTCGGCCACACCGATTCGACCGGTGGCGACCAGCACAATTTCGATCTGTCGCAGCGTCGTGCTTTGGCGGTGGCGAACTATCTGTCCGGTCAGGGCGTGGATCAGCGACGCTTCGCAGTCACAGGCTTCGGCAAGACGCGCCCCGTCGCATCCAATGCCACGGCCGAAGGTCGCGCCCAGAACCGCCGCGTCGAGATCCAGCTTTCGCCGCTCACCTGATTTGTACGGCAAACCAATGCGAAACGGCTCCCATGGGGGGCCGTTTTTGTTTGAGCGGATATTGGTGTTATTCAATTAGTTATTCCTAAAATACATCTTTCCCGCAGCTATGGAAAGGAATAGCATCATCGCTGTTCCTGAGGGGATGAGGCGGTGTCACTGGCCGCGCAATCAGCATTTTTCCGCCTCGGTCTTGCACGGCCAGATCAGAAATCTGGGAGGAATGCATGACAAGAACAGCCAGCCTTGGGCGCTGCGGCGTCCTCGTTTTGACAGGTTTGGTAGGCGCGTGGCTGAACGTTGCTTCGGCTCGCGCCGAGGACGCCAACAAGGCCGACATCGAAGCCTTGAAGAAGTCGCTCGCCAAATATGAGGATTACACCGCTGCCGTCCGCGACCTCTATCTGTCGACCGTCGGCTGCGTCCACTACAGCGGAGAAAAGATACCGGGCGCGATGGACTACCCGAAGGGCGCCATGGGCATCCACTTCGTCAATGTCCCGAGTGTCGGCCAGAAGCTTGATCCGATGAGGCCGAACGTGCTGATCTACGAGCCGACCAAGGAAGGCCTGAAGTTGGTCGGAGTGGAATGGCTGGTGCCGCTGACGCCGGACACCAAGGAGCCGCCCAAGCTGTTTGGCCAAACCTTCATGGGACCTATGGAGGGGCACTACCCTCTCATCCCGAAGGAGTTCGTCCATTACGACCTTCATGCCTGGCTCGGGGACAACCCGAACGGCATGTTCAGTCCGACGAACCCGAACGTGAAATGCAACAAGGCCGAGTTTCCGATGCTGGAAAAACCGACCAAGATGATGCCTGGGCCGATGTAACGGGCGAGCCAGGCTGAAAGAGCTTTGCCGAGAAGGCAGCCGAGTGGCCGGCTCGCCTTCGAAGCGGTCGGGATCAGACCTTGGCGACGATCCGCATGAAGGCCGGCATGTCGTCGCCGAAGCCAACGGTGGAATCATTGTCTTCCTGGTGGCGTTGGCGGGCAGGGCGGCTGTTGTCACGCTGTGGCCGGGTGTCGCCGCGTTCGGGTGCGCGCTGTTCATTGCGATCGGATGATTTGCGCTCGGTGTTTTCCGAACGGATCGCTTCCTTGCGCGAACGCCGTTCGCCGATGTCGGCGGCTGCGGCCTCGGCCACCGGCTGATCCTCGCGGACTGTTTCCGGTGCGGCATCTTCGCTGCGCTTGGCGTGGCGTTCGCGCGGTTTGCGCTCGCCGCTCTTTTCCCTGCCGCGGTCGTCGTCCTTGCGGCCGGCACGGCGCGGCGCGCCCTTGCCACGGCGCGGAGCATCGTCCTCGCCTTCGCTGGCAACCACCGTCGACAAGTCGCCGTCATGCCACTCGGTCTTGTTGCCGATCAGACGTTCGATGGCATCGATGTATTTGGTGTCAGATTTGGTCGCGATGGTGAAGGATTTTCCGGAGCGTCCGGCGCGCCCGGTGCGGCCGATACGGTGGACATAGTCCTCGGCGTGGATCGGCACGTCATAGTTGAAGACATGGCTGACATCGGGAATGTCGAGGCCGCGCGCGGCAACGTCGGAAGCGACGAGGTAGCGCAGCTTGCCGTCGCGGAAATTGGCCAGCATCTGCATGCGCGCGCGCTGGTCCATGTCGCCATGCAGCGCACCGGCGTCGAAATCATGCTTCAGCAGCGAGCGGAACAGCTCCGACACTTCGACCTTGCGGTTGCAGAAGATGATGGCGTTCTTCAGTTCTGCGTCTTCGGCCTTGATCAAATTGCGCAGCGTCTCGCGCTTGTCCCATGGCTTGGAGCCTGATTTGACCAGCCGCTGGATGATGTTGGTGGCGGCGGATGCTGCCTTCGAAACCTCGACGCGGACCGGCGCGTGCAGGAACTTTTCGGTGAGCTTGGTGATTTCGGGCGGCATCGTCGCCGAAAAGAACAGCGTCTGCCTGGTGAACGGGATCATTTCGCAGATGCGCTCGATGTCGGGAATGAAGCCCATGTCGAGCATGCGGTCCGCTTCATCGATGACGAGGATCTCGACGCCGTTGAGCAACAGCTTGCCGCGCTCGCGGTGATCGAGCAGACGGCCGGGCGTCGCGATCAGCACGTCGGCGCCACGCTCCAGCTTCTTGTCCTGTTCGTCGAACGACACGCCGCCGATCAGAAGCGCGATGTTGAGCTTGTGGTTCTTGCCGTATTTGACGAAGTTTTCCTCGACCTGAGCGGCGAGCTCGCGCGTCGGCTCCAGAATGAGCGTGCGCGGCATGCGAGCGCGGGCGCGGCCCTTTTCCAGCCTTGTGAGCATCGGCAACACGAAGGAGGCCGTCTTGCCGGTGCCGGTCTGGGCAATGCCCAGCACGTCCTTGCCCAGCAGGGCATGCGGAATGGCGCCCGCCTGGATCGGCGTCGGCTCGGTGTAGCCGGCGTCGGTGACTGCGGAAAGGACCTTCGGCGACAGGCCGAGGTCTGAAAAGGTCAACGCTTCTGGAGCGGTCGTGGTGTCTGAGGACAAGTGTTGTTGTCTTTGGCTGGTTCGGGGAAGCGCAACGGCGTCTAATGGCGTCTGTCGCGGCAAGCGCCACGCGCCTGCAAGATTGGTATTGCAATTAGGAGCAAGCCCTCGATTTGTCAACAGAAACGGGCAGCAATGGCACGATTGTGAAGTTGTAACCTTAATCGGGATGCTTAATCGACCTGTCGGTCGCAGCGCCGGCTCAATAGCGGAACTGTTCGGCGAGAATACGCTCGTTCCAGGAATGATTGGGATCGAACAGCAACGTTGCTGTCGCCGTTGGTGATTCTCGCACCGTCACCGAGGTCACGGCCTTGACCTCGGTATGGTCGGCGGCGGCGTTTACCGGCCGCTTTTCCGGCTCGCGGATGTCGAAGCGCACGGTCGCCTTGTTGGAGAGCAGCGCGCCGCGCCAGCGGCGCGGGCGAAACGGGCTGACCGGGGTCAGCGCCAGCAGCGGCGCGTCGAGCGGCAGGATCGGTCCATGCGCCGAAAGATTGTAGGCGGTGGACCCGGCCGGGGTTGCGATCATGACGCCGTCGCAGTTCAGTTCCTCAAGCCGGACCTGTTCGTCGACGGTGATGCGGATCTTGGCCGTCTGGTACGACTGGCGCCACAGCGCCACCTCGTTGATCGCCAGTGCTGAAATCGTTTCGCCTTCCGAGGTCACGGCCAGCATCTCCAGCGGGCGGATCGTTTCGGCGACGGCGGCCTCGAGACGCTCGGTGAGGCCACCGGAACGATACTCGTTCATCAGGAAGCCGATGGTGCCACGGTTCATGCCGTAGACCTTCTTGCCGGTCCCCATCGTGTCGCGCAGGGTCTGCAGCAGGAACCCGTCACCCCCAAGCGCAACGACGATCCCGGCCTCCTCGACGGAAGACTGGCCATAGCGCACCGACAGGCTTTCCAGCGCCGTCTTGGCGTCAGCGGTGTCGGACGAGACGAAGGCGATGCGGCTGGCGGCTTTGCTCATGGCTCCCCGATGACGACCGATTGGCAGCGGCCGGTTGCTGGGCCGCGCCAGCGCCGGGGTAGCATGGGCGGGGTACGTCTGCAAAGGGAGGTACCATCCCGGATGGCAACGCCATCCCGGATGATACGGCCATGCCGGTCGGCGGATGCGGGCATGCCGTTCGCGTATCATGTCAAAGGCTACGCGAATGTGATGGTTAAGACGGGCCTTAAAGTCTCGTAAAGCCGGATCGGTCATGTTAGCCGGCAGTGGATGGGTGGCGTGGGGGCTAGCCAGTCGAGGCCGACATATTGCCGGTAACACGCCTGATCATCGTCTTCCTGATGCTGGGAAGCTTCGCGCTGCTCTTTGCCGAACTGGTGCGCCAGTCCGAAGAGACGAGCTTCCGGCCGCAGCCCACGGCGTCGCGCTGTGGTGATGCAGCCGGGGCGCCATGCCCGCAAAGGGCGCTGTAGGCCTGAAATGTCCTGATCATCCTCGCGATGACGGGCAGCATCGGCGGTCGCTTCGATGCGCGACATCGCGCGGCAGTTTCTCTCCTTAAAAGCAGAGGCCGGTCGGCCGCCGCACGTTCCACTCGTGAAGGCTTGCTGTTTGCACTCGCGGCGCTTGGCGGTGTAGATGGGTGCATCGATTGGCGGAAAGGCTTTTGGGTAGCTCGCATCCGCTGTTGTTGGGAAACAAGCCCTGGGCTCGTTGACTGGCCGGTGTCTGGAGCGGGGGTTTTCCATGTCACGCAGCGTGTTGATCTCTGGCGGCTGCGGTTTCCTGGGCTCGCATCTGGTCGACCGTCTGTTGCGGCGAAGCGATCTGGAAAAGCTGGTCGTCGTCGACAATCTTTGGACCGGGACGCGAGACAACATCGCGCATGTCGCCGATCCGCGTTTCGATCTGCAGATTGCCGACGCCGAAAGCTTTTCATCCCTTCAGGGCTTCGATGAGATCATCCATCTCGCGTCGCCGGCGTCGCCGCTTTGGTACATGCGCGAGCCGGTACGCACGATCAAGGCCAATATCGGCGGCGCGCTCAATCTCCTGACGCTGCTCAAGCCCGGCGGTCGCTTCTGCTTCGCCTCGACCTCGGAAGTCTACGGCGACCCCCTGGTTTCACCGCAACCCGAGAGTTACAGGGGATCGGTGGACTGCACCGGTCCCAGGGCTTCCTATGATGAAAGCAAGCGCTGCACAGAGGCATTGCTGTTCGAGCAGCAGCGGGTCGGCGGGCTCGACATTCGCGTCGTCAGGATATTCAACACATATGGGCCACGAACCCGCATCGACGACGGACGCGCCGTCTCGAATTTTGCCATCCAGGCACTGACAACCGGGGTTCTGACGGTTTATGGCGACGGCTCCCAATCGCGCAGTTGGGGTTATGTCGACGATATCGTCGAGGGGCTGGAACGTTACTTCTGGCGCGACGGCATCTCGCATCGCGGTCCTCTGAACATTGGCAACGACCACGAGGTTTCGGTCCTGCGCATCGCGGAATTCGTAAGATCGCTTGTCCCCGGCAGCCGCATCGAGCACCACCCTCCAGCTCCCCAGGATCCGACAAATCGGTGTCCGGACCTGACTTTGGCGAGGCATGTCCTTCCTGGCTGGGAAGCGAGGACGAGCTATCAGGAAGGCATCGGGCGCACCTTCGATTGGTTCCGCCAGCGAATTGCGGCCGCGAGCATTTCGGCCTCCACGGCCTGACGCGTCCGGTATCGCGGCTAAACCTCTTTCTGCCTGCTCACTCAGTCACCATCTCATCGGGCGCATCGTCAATCGCCGAGCAATGGCCGTACCCGCGGAAAGATATTGACTGTATGTTTAGTCATAGTTACTCCTGAGGTCGCGAATTGAGTTGGACAGCCGGCGCCAGCCGGTGAATGGCCACAATGAAGAGGGGAATATCTCGACCGCGATGCGGCTTGCCGTTGCCGGTGCGCCGCATGCCGCGAGTGCGATGTCGACGGCCGCTCTCGTGCCGTCGATCGGCATTGTCGCGGTCATCTTTTCGTCAGCAGGAAACGGACCTGAGGCCGTAACGCCGCCGGTCCAACAATGGGAGCATGCAGCATGAACTTGAAACTGACCGTGACGGCCATCGGCCTGTCGCTGCTGACTGTCACGGGCGTGGCCCGTGCCGACGGCGAGCTCAACATCTACAATTGGGGCAATTACACCAGCCCCGACCTGATCAAGAAGTTCGAGGAGACTTACAAGGTCAAGGTCACCGTCACCGACTATGATTCCAACGATACTGCCTTGGCCAAGGTCCGGCAGGGCGCCTCCGGCTATGACATCGTCGTGCCTTCGGCGAGCGTCGTGCCGGTCTGGATCAGCGAAGGTCTGCTCTTGGAGACCGATCCCAACAAGATGGAAAACTTCAAGAACGTCGATCCGAGGTGGGTCGATGTTCCATTCGATCCAGGCCGTAAATACACCGTTCCATGGCAGTGGGGCACGACCGGCATTTCGGTGAACAAGTCGGTCTATGCCGGCGATCCGAACACATCGGCGATCTTCCTCGACCCACCTCCCGAACTCGTCGGCAAGATCAATGTCGTACCCGAAATGGGTGACATCATGTTCCTCGCCATCGCTTACGAGGGTGGCAAATATTGCAGCAGCGACATGCAGATGCTGAAGAAGGTGCATGACAAGCTGGTGGAGGCGAAGGCGAGATGGCTTTCGCTCGACTATGCGGCCGTCGATGGCCTGGGCAGGGGCGACATCGCCGCGGGCGTCAACTGGAACGGCATATCGCTGCGCGAGCGGCTTGAGAACGACAAGATCGTCTATGGCTATCCCAAGGAAGGCTATCCGATCTGGATGGACAATGTCGCTGTCCTCAAGGACGCCAAGAATGTCGACAACGCCAAGCTGTTCCAGAACTTCATCATGGATCCGCAGAATGCGGCGCTGATCTCAGCCTTTGCGCGTTATTCGAACGGCATCAAGGGCTCGGAAGCCTTCATGCCCGACGACATGAAGACCGCGCCGGAAGTCAACATTCCCGCCGAGTTCGCCGCCAAGGGCCAATTCATGCTGGCCTGCCCGCCCGATGTGCAGGCGCTCTACACGAAGATCTGGACCGACCTGCAGAAATGACCTGACCAGGCTTTCCCGCGCCGCCGCACGCGGCGCGGTCATCTTCCGTCCATGCCAAACGCGATGCGCAGATCGCAGGAGACTTCCCATGACCGATCTCGACCTTTGCTACATGCCGGCCAGCGAGGCGCTGCGGCTGTTCAAGGCAAAGAAGCTTTCGCCCGTCGAACTGATGCAGGCCACCATCCGCCGCGCCGAAGCCACCAAAGCGACGATCAACTGCCTCACCTTCACGCATTTCGACGAGGCGATAGACCTGGCCAGGAAAGCCGAGGCAAAATACGCCAGGGGCGCCCGGACCGGGGCGCTCGAGGGCCTGCCGATCGGCATAAAGGACGAGAGCTACATCAAGGGCAAGCGGACCTCGCACGGCTCGCTGCTGTCCGGGGATGCTATCGGTGGCCATACCTCGACGATGAACGAGCGCATCATCAAGGCCGGAGGCATTGTCCATGCCCGCACGGCGACGCCTGAATTCAGCTGCGCCGGCTACACCTGGTCGAAACGCTGGGGCGTGACGCGCAATCCGTGGAACCCGGATTTCACGCCCGGTGGTTCGTCGGGAGGCTCCGCGGCGACGCTGGCATCCGGCACGTCGTCGATCGCCACCGGTTCGGACATTGCGGGATCGATCCGGATTCCCGCGTCGGCCTGCGGTCTTGTCGGCTTCAAGCCGCCTTACGGGCGCAATCCGGACGAGCCGCCATTCAACCTCGACTTCTACTGCCACACCGGACCGCTGGCGCGAAACGTCGGGGATGCGATCCTGCTGCAGAATGTGATGGCCGGACCAAGCCCGCTCGACATCGCCACGCTGCGCCCGAAACTGCGCCTGCCGCTCGAGTACAAGCCGATCAAGGGCTGGAAGATTGCTTTCTCGATGGACCTTGGTTCTTTCGAAGTCGACCCGGACGTGCGCAAGAACACGCTTGCCGCCTGCGATGTGTTCCGTTCGCTCGGCGCCACGGTCGAGGAAGTCGATCTGGGCTGGGGCGACGAAGTGCTCAGGGCGGGCATGGCCTATCTCGAGCATCTGTTCGGCGCATCGCTGTCGCAGCTGCTCAAGAAGCACGGCAAGGACATGACGAGCTATGCCAGGCAGTTCGCCGAGGACGGGCAAAAGTCGAAGGCGACGGACTTTGTCGGAACACTCGACGTGGCGGCCAGGATGTACCAGACGCTGGGGCCGCTGCTGGAGACCTACGATGTGCTGATCTGCCCGACCAACGCGCTTCCCTCCGTGCCGGCGGAGTTCGATCAGACCACGGGTACGGTCGAGATCAACGGTAAGCAGGTGAACCCGTCGTTGGGATGGGTGATGACGACGCCGTTCAACATGATGAGCCGTTGTCCGGTTCTGTCCATCCCTTCGGGTCGGGCGGCAAGCGGCGTGCCGACAGGCATCCAGATCGTCGGCCGCACCTATTGCGATGCCGATGTTTTCCGAGCGGCCATGGCCTATGAGACGGCCAACGGGCAGTGGTACACAAACGCCGAAACGCGTCCGTCGCTATAACAGGGCGATGCGGCTCTTGCCGCGGTTGGAGAGCCGACGCCGGACACCTCGAATAGACGAATCTGTGGTGGCGCCGGTGATCGCGCCAGAAGGTCCGAAAGGAGCTGGACGAAGATGGCGCAACAAAAGGCTGCGGCGGCAAAACGCAAAGGCGCTACGGCGAAGAATGGGCGTGCGGCAAACGATGCCGCGCCGCCCAAGGACCGTCGGCGCGAGCGCGGCGAAGCCAGCGTGCAGCGGATCATCGACGCCACCATCGAACTCATCGCGGAGGAGGGGCTGGCAAGCGTCACCATGCAGCGCATCGCCGAACATGTCGGCTCGTCCAATGCCCTGGTCGTCTTCCATTTCCGCAGCAAGGAGAACCTGTTTCGCGCCGTCCTGCAGTATCTCAGCGATCGATATGATGAGCTGTGGGTGACGTTGGTGCGGGCGCCCGGCCTGTCGCCGGTTGAGCGGGCTCTGGGCGCGGTCGATTGCGCGCAACGTTTCGCCCGCCAGCATCCGAAATGGGTTTCAGTTTTTGTCGTGTTTTCCAGCGACCGCAAGAGCATGCAGATCTACAACGAAATCGGCCTGCCGAGCGACCTTGCCTACACCGCCGAGGCGCGCGAGCTGCTGATCGAGATTTCGCGCAGTGGCGGTTATACCGGCGTCGACATCGATACGCTGTCGGAGAGCCTGAATTATCTGGTTCATGGCGCCTGGTATTGGGATCATCTCAATCCGTCCAGCCGTGACACCAACGTGCTGCGCAAGACCATGCTGCTCCTGCTGCATCAGGCGTTCCCCCGGCATTTCGAACTGATGCGCTAACTGCTTCAGGGCTGCCGCAGATGGCAGCCGGCCTGCCGCTTTTGCGCCAGATACTCGTCGACAAGCTGGCGGTAGCGTACCTTGCCGAAGCTTGGGAAATGCCCGCCATGCACGACTGAGACATGGAGGTCGCGCAGGCGCATCAGCGTCGCCATGTAGTCGGGAATGTCTGAGTGGTAGACGTCGTCGATCAGCGGGCCGTCATATATGATGTCGCCGGATAACAGGATGCCCGTCCTGTTTTCGTAGAGTGCGATGCCGCCGGGCGAATGGCCGGGCGTGTGGATCACCTCGAAGGCACGGTCGCCGAGATCGACGACATCGCCCTGGCCGAGCAAACGGCCGGCGGGCGCAGGCAGAATGCCGTAGCGCGCCGTGTCCCAGCCTTGCGGCATGCGATCGAACATCTCGTCGGTCGCATAGGTGCCGGCTGCCGTCCATTCATTGCGCGGATCGGCGAGGATGCCGGCCTCGGCGGCGTGCACGCAACGCTCGGGAAATTCGTGGTGGCAACCGATATGGTCGAAATGCGTGTGGCTGGCGACGCAAATCAGCTTGCGCTCGCTCACCAGCGGTACATGGCGCCGGAGGCTGAAATGGCCGAGGCCGGTGTCGAAGAGGAGATCGCGATCGCGACCGCGCACATGCCACATATTGCAGCGGAAGAACGGCTTTATCCACGGCTCGTGGATCAAGGTCACGCCATCGCTCATGCGGATGGTTTCGTACCAGTCGGGTGCCTCAATGAGCGGAAGTGTTGCCATGTTCAATCCGTCAGAAAAGCTCAGTCCGTCAGCAGAATAATC
>NZ_RZQY01000650.1:0-3458 GCF_003998575.1 Mesorhizobium sp. M7A.F.Ca.CA.001.10.2.1
CGGTGGTATCGTCGGATGCTGCACGGATGTCGGCCTGCCAGCGACCAAGCGCCGACGGGCAAATTTCAGATCCAAGACCGGAGCGCATGGATATGGCCGGCATCGCCGGCAGGTCACGAACGGTCATGCCGCTTTCCTTTCCTCGCGCTCTTCGATCAGCCAGGCACGCAGCGCATTGCGCACCGAGTTCGCGTCACTTTGCTGCTTTCCGATCTGGTCAAGAGGCACCAGGGCGGACTGGACGGTGAGAACGTCGCCGCCCGGCTTGGGCGCCAGATTGTCGAGCTTTCGCAACTCGTCCCGGGTGCGCAGTCCGTTCTGCGCCAGCGACGACATCAGCGCGGCACGGCCGGCGCTGTCGGCGCGGAGGAGCCCCTCGAAGTTGAATTCGAAATAGATGCCGGCGGCCCTGTCGGTCGGCGTGACCAGGCGCGTGTTTACGGCTGATTCGATGCGCTTTAGGTAGGCCCGCAGACCAAGGATCAGCCAGCCGAGGATGATCTGTTCGACGCCGGAACCCCACATCGTCTGGCCTTCCGAGGCATGGCCGACGAGAATTGGCGGCACACCCATCCAGCGGCAGACATCTTCCACGGAGAAGCCGCGCGCCATGATCAGTTCGGCATCGCGAGGCGTGATGTTGAGCGACTGCCAATCGAAGCCCGGCGGCATGATGATGCCCGAGCCCTGGCCTTCGTGGCCCTCGAAAGGCTTGACGTAATTGTCCATGAACTGCTGGCGTTGATCCTTGTCCATCGTGACCGGCGGCTTCCAGAACCCGCTGTTGCGAAGGCCCTTGGAAAACAGCCGGGCGGACGCCCGTTCCGCCGAGATGGCTGCGCCAAGCGAACGAGCGGCATAGGCGACGGGCGAAAGCCCCTCGTCCTCGTCGTTGGGTGCGAATCCCTTGATGTGGAAGACCTTGTCTTTCGGCAGGTCTTCGTTCTTGCCGCGGTCATTGAACCTATAGAACAGCCGGTCCGACGAATCGCGCAGCGGTGTGGTGTTTTCGGCCTTCATCGGCTGCAGGGCCACCAGCCTGTCACCGATGAATTTTTTCTCGGCATACGAATTGCCGAAGTCGCAAAGCGGGGCGATACGCCCTTCCCAGAACTCCACCGCCGTCTGATCGGCATTCGGCGTGATCTGAAGGATCTCGTAGAGCCGATGGTCCTTTCGCGCCGTGCGCTGATCATTCGATGCTGTCGCGAAGACGCCGGCGGGCAAGGTGGAAATCGTCTCCGAGATCAGCCGCTTCGCCGCCCACCATGTCGACAGCTTCATGGCGCTGTCCGGCGTCACGTTCTGGCCGGAATCGTGGTCGAAGCCCCACATCATACGCCACTTGTCCAGATCGGAGGTGACGTTCAACCGGCCGGTGAGCCATTTCCAGATCGCCATCTACATCACCGCGGCCGGTTGTGAGAGCCATGAAGCAAGATCGACACGTGGCTTTGCCTCCGGGTTCCAGCTCATCAGGATCGCCGCGCAAAGCATGGCGATGACGGGATCGATCTTGGTCCGGCCGGCAGCCTGTTTGGTTGCCATGTTGCCGTTGCCCTTGACTTCGATTTTCACATTTCCGACCGACCAGGCCATCATGGCCGAGCCGTCATGGCTAATCGAATTGTCGCTCAACTTGTGCTCCAGGCCCCACAAGGCCGGAGACAATGCCGGACCCTGGCGCAGCCGGTGCAGCATCAGCCCTGTGATTTCCTTCAAGGCCAGCGCGTCGACGAAGGCGGCGATGTTGTTAGGATCGAAGCCGACCGCGTTCTTTTCAGGCAGCAGGCCGGCATCGAGCAGTCGTTCGGCAATCGCCGCGATTTTCGCCACATAGGCCGAAACCTCGCACAGCGTGAGCGAGCCTTCCTCGACGAAGCCGAGCAGCCGCGGCGCAATCTCCTTACGGATTTCAAGCACCTTCGGATGCGCGAATGCATGGGTCCAGACCAGCCAGCGTCGCGTCACCTTCTCGCGACCGATGACGCAGACGCCGAACAGATCGTCGAGACCGCCGCCATCGGCGCCGACCACGGCCACTTCAGAGCGCCGAATCAGCTCTTCCAGCGTCAGCGTCTCGTCGGCGCATTCTTCCCAATATTCGGCACCGCGCCAGCCGTCGCCGGCGATGCCGACGCCGATCTCGATATTGAGATGCTGGCTGGCCCAGATCTGTTCCGTCTCGGCTGTCGCCGAGCCGTTGTTCTCGTAGTCCTCGATCAGGCGCTGCGGGCTGATCGAGCGGCCGATGTTCGGCAGCAGGTATTTCCAGTGTTTGCGATCGCGCCAGAACGTCTGGTCGCGCTGCTGCTCGGGAGGAAACTCGTATAGGACCGGCAGCATGATCGGCGCCTGGCCGCCCCTGCCGTCGCGTATCTTGCGCGCCTTGTCGAGTTCCGTCTTCCAGATACCGGCCGGCTGTTCGTCCGACTGTGTCGTGATCATCAGCAGTTGGCCACCCTGCATGGTGATGCCGCCGCCCCTGATCTGCTGCATGACCGCCGCGGCCTTCGCTTTCTTGCCCAGCTCGTGCACCTCGTCGATGATCGTCAGGATCGGTATTTCGCCGGTGACGATCGAGGTGTCGAAGGATTTGACGTCGAGCTTCGTGCCGGTCTTGCGGCGCTCGATGCATTTCAGGTGATCCTGCACCTTGAAGATGGCATCGAGCCGAGGATCGAGCCTGATCATGCCCTGCGCCTGGTCGAAACACCGTTCCGAGATGTTCTGGCTGGGCGCGACGATCAGCATCTGTCGGTTCGGCGCTTCCTCCATGAACAGCGCGGTCAGGCCGAGGGCGGCGACATAGGTCGTCTTCGAATTCTTCTTGGGAACCATGCAAAGCAGTTCCCAGACCAGGCGCTGCTTGGTGTCCGGATCCTCGCTCGCCAGGAAGGCGCACAGGATATCGCGGAACCATTCGCCACAGGCCTCAGACAGCGGCGGATTGCCGGGCACGTCTGGCAGCTTCAGCCTGTTGAAGAAAGCCAGCGCCTTGGCCGCCTTCTCCTGGTTGAGCGGGACATCGGCCATTGGCGTCTGTCCGGCCTTGATACGCTCCCACCAATCTGGACAGGCGAACCGCGGCAACGCCTCAATGGCGAGCATTTTGCGCGGCTGCTTCGCTTTCGAGCTCGGCCATCAGATCGGCGTCTGCGGCATGGGCGCGCTGCTCGTCGATCATCTTCTTGCCAACCTTGTCTTTCGATGCCGCCGGCTGGTCGCTGCCCTTGCCCATGGAAGCCTCGATCGTCATGCGGTCGTTGCGGTCGATCATGGCGCCGAGTTCACGCAAGGCCGTGACGTTGCCGGCATTGGCTTGCTCGAGGGCGATCTCAAACCGCCTGGCATCGAGCCGATCGCGCATTGCGTCGCGCTCTTTCATGTCGGCTCTAAAATACCGCTTCAACGTCGCCGGCGAGATGCCAAGAGCGTTGGCGATCCGGATGTTGACC
>NZ_RZQY01000651.1:0-3437 GCF_003998575.1 Mesorhizobium sp. M7A.F.Ca.CA.001.10.2.1
GGGTATCTCGGTGTAGAGCGTCGACCATTTGGCGCCCCATTTACAGCCCTGGAAGCAGAAGCCGGTCTGCTGGCAGGACATGCGGTCGTCGCGATCGACCGAGTTGATCGCCATGTTGCCGGTGTGGCATTCCTTGTAGCCGAGCTTGTCGGCGCCGGCCTTCAACACCTTGAAATTGTTGTTGCCCGGCAGCCGCGGCCAGTCATTGGTGCCGGTGACGCCCATCTTGGCTTCAGCCTTGGCATAGTAGGGCTCCATCTCGGCCAGCGTGATCGGCCAATCGAGCAGGTTGGCGCCTTCCAGTTTGCCGTAGGTCGACAGCCCCTTGAACTCATGCTCCTGGAAGCGCAGCGAAGCTCCGGCCCAATGCGTGGTCGAACCGCCGACCGACTTGACGATCCAGGCCGGCAGGTTGGGAAAATCCTTGGCCACACGCCAGTCGCCGGACGTGGTGCGCTTGTCGGTCCAGGCGAGCTGGCTGAACGAACCCCACTCGTCATTGATGAAGTCTTCGTATTCGTGGCGCGCGCCGGCTTCCAGGATGACGACGTCGACACCCTTCTGGGCGAGTTCGTTGCCGAGCGTGCCGCCGCCGGCGCCCGAGCCGATGATGACGACCACGCCATCGTTGTTCAGATCAAATGAAGCTGCCATGGTTTCCTCCCATGATTTCTGTTTGCGGGTTCAGGAGCGACGGGGCTCAGAGCCACTCGATGTCGTCGAAACCGCGCGCGATGTAGCCGCCCTTGGAATAGGACTCGCCCTCGTAACCGAAGATCGGCCACACCTCTTTCTGGTTGTAGAGGCTGACCACGAGGCCACCCCGAATGGCCTGGAAGAACGGCGTCGCCTCGATTTGCTTCAGCACGGCGACGCGCTGGTCCTCCCAGCCAAGGCCGCGGTAGCCGCCGTCACCGGACTTCTTGTCGAGGTCGGCGATGCCATCTTCGAGCATAGTCTTGTAGGCGGCGTCCTTGCCGGCCTGTTCGTCGTGGCCTTTCACGGCAATGGCGTAATATTTGTCCGGAACCTGATCGTGCGGATAGATGTCACGCGCCATCTGGATCAGCGTCGCCATGGTTTCGGGCTTGAGTGCCGATGTCTCCAGTCCCCAGGCATGCTCGGGGCTGATGACGGCGCTGCCTGAGATGACGAGCAGCGCGCCGATGCCGCCCCGTTTAAGAAGCTCTCGACGGGACAGCCCAGGCTTCGCGTCATAGATCGTGACCATTTTATTCCTCCCTGCTTGCTATGTGCGCTCTCTTCAGAACGCCGTTGCTGGCGCGCTGCCCCCGTCAGGGGACGGCTGCGATGTCTCCTATTGGAAGCGACCTCCGCGTTGCAGAACCTCGATCTTGTAGCCGTCGGGATCCTCGATGAAGAAAAAGCGGGCGATCAGCGATCCGTCGCGGTTGAACTCGACGATTTTCTTCGGGTTGAGCCCTAGCGCGCCGAGACGATCATGTTCGCCGTCGAGATCGACGACCGAGACCGCCAGATGGCCGTAGCCGTCGCCGAGCCCGTAAGGCTCCTGCCGATCCTTGTTCACGGTCAGTTCGAGCTCGAACCCTGCCTCGGCATTGCTGAGGTAAATGAGCGTGAATGTCTCGAAATCCAGCCTGTCGGCGACATCGAGCCCGAAGGCGTTTCTGTAGAAATCGAGCGATCGGGCTTCGTCGAGAACCCGGATCATACTGTGGATCGCCTTGGCCAAATCAGTCTCCGTTCTGGTGTGGAGGCGATTATGCGCGGCACGGACAAAAGGTGGTGGCAGCCGGTTACCACGCCCGCAGCCGCGAACGGGACGAAAGTCCGATTGCCGGACCGGCAATTTTGCCCGAGAATGCATGTGGGGACAGGTCAAGCAGTATCAAACTGCACGCCCGTCCACCCAAGACCAACAATCATGGGAGGTTTGTCGGATGTGCAGGGTGTTTGCGGGCCAGGATCCCGAAGGCTATCGCCAGATCAACCGGTCGATTCGCATCGACGGCCACTCGACCAGCATCCAGCTCGAAGCGACATTCTGGGCTTTGCTGGACGAAATCGCCGAAAACCAGGATTTGACGACGCCGAAATTCATCTCCAAGCTCTATGACGAAGCCATCGAGATCAACGGCGCCATCCCGAACTTTGCGTCGATGCTGCGCACCACCTGCGCGCTCTATCTGCGGGGCCATCGGCCGGGAATGGATGAGCAGATGGTGCCGAAGCGGGAGGCTGCTTAGCGCATTGCGCTCAGCTGAGTTCTTGCGCGAGCCCGATGAGAAGCCCTCCAGGCCCTCGAATGTAACATAGCCGATACACGTCTTTATACTGGACGACTTAGCCTTCGAGCCGCGCACCGCGATTGCGGAGCCTTTCAAGCGTCCCGTCAATGTCGTCCACGGTGAACATGACGCGGAGGTAGCCCAGGGCGTTAACCGGGGCGTTGCGGTGATCGGCGACGACAGGCGGCGTGAGGAAACGGGACAGTTCGAGCCGGCTGTGGCCGTCCGGCGTCCGCATCATGGCAATCTCGACGCGCTGATCGCCCAGTCCAGTGACACGTCCGGCCCATTCCCCTTCGATCATGGCCCGCCCTTCGAGCTCAAGGCCGAGCTCGCCAAAAAAACCAATCGTCTCTTCGAGGTCATCGACGACGATTCCTATGTTGTCCATCCGTTTGAGCGCCATGTGTTCAGTCTATAAGGCGTCGTCCAGGCCGTAAACTCCTTAGGCTGCTTGCCAGCTGAGCAAGGGCGATCAGGTCCTGATTCATGGCTGATGGCACGATGCTGTTTCTATCGGTCCAGCATCCGGGCAGGTAGGCCGGATGCTTGGCGGGATCGTGGCCCGGCAATTCTAGCGTTGCGCAGGGCAGTTCCGAAACATTGGCCCGGCTCGTCCTTGCCGGCAGTCAGGCCGTGCATACGGCTGATGCGCCGACAACGCCCGCCATGCCGTCCCTGGCCTGGCGCCTGAAGGACCAGGAGGTCGCCGACGTCCTGACCTATGTGCGCGCCAGTTGGGGCAACGCCGCCCCGGCGGTCGCCTCCGACGATGTGGCAGCCGTGCGCAAGCAATTGCTCCCGTAACTCGGCTAGCTCTCGGCTGCGACAGCGAGCGCCAGACGGCTCATGTCGGTGAAAAGCGCCTGGCGCTCGGAATAGTCGGTCTGTTCGCCGGTCTCGATGTTGTCGACCACGACACACATCGACAGCGCACGCGCTCCGAAATGCTCCGATATGCGATAGAGCGCGCTGGTTTCCATATCCACGGCCAGGGCTCCTTGCGCCCGCGCAACGGCAAAACGGGCGCGCCCCTCCGGGTGATAGAAGATGTCGCTGCACACCGTCAGGCCGGCATGATGGTCGATGCCGAATTCTACCGCCTTGGCCAGTGACGATGCGAGGAGCGCCGGGTCGGGGCCAGCGGGTCCATAAAGGCCGAAAACC
>NZ_RZQY01000652.1:0-3437 GCF_003998575.1 Mesorhizobium sp. M7A.F.Ca.CA.001.10.2.1
GGTCGGCGGCGCGGGCCGGGTGTTGTAGTCGTAGGCGGCAAGCCGCATCATCATGCCGCCGAGCTTGATCGAGACGTTCGGGCACGTGGCGAGTTCGGCCATCGACGCTTTCCAGGCGGCGAAGACCTCGTCCTTGCGGCCGGCATAGGGGCCGTAGCCGAGCGGGCAGCCGCAATGGCCCATGACGATGCAGGCCTCGGGAAAGGCGCGCGCGAGGTCGGTGACGTCGGCGAGCTGGGGATGGTAGAGCCAGGCGTCAAAGGACAGGCCCATGGCGACGAGCCGGGCAAATCCGGCGCGAAAATCCGGCTGCCCGTAAAGCCCGGGCGCGATGCCCGGAAAGCTGTTGCCGATGATCGGGTCGGCGTCCCAGCCGCCTGAGTGGCGGATGCCTCGGAAACGACCGCCGCCGGCCCGTACATGCGCCTCCAGGACCGGCGCGACGCCGTCGCCGAGCATCAGGTCGGCGAAGCCGACGATGCCGGCCGCAACGCGGATCGGCCCGTAGATGCCATTGTCGCACATGGCGGCGATGCCGGCGGCGACCTCGGTCTCACCGACGGGCTGCATCTCCTTCGGGCCGAAGGCGCGATCCCATTCGTAAGCGTTCATGTGAACGGTGGCGACGACCGTGTGGCCGCTGTTGGCATCGGCGAGGAACTCGTCGAGCATGTAGCGGTGGCCGCTGGTGGTGCGAAGGTCCCAGAGATGATGATGGGTGTCGATGATCTCCAATTCGGGGTCGAGAATGACCTCCGGCTCTGCCGTCGCCAGCCAGGCTTCGTCCGGCGGGAAAATACGGCCGTATCGGGTGGGCAGTCTGGACGAACGCATCGGTATTCCCTGTCTCATTTGTCGGTGGACCGCGAAGCCGGCTGCCTCACGGAGCGGGCACGAGCCGGCAACGCAATGCCGATCCCGTGCCGGTGACGGCGAGTTCGCACGGCGCCGCGACGTCGAACGGTTGCGTCAGCGTGCCGGTGAAGACCGCGCCGCCACGCCTCAGGACCTGTCCCCGTTCGCGCAGATGCGCGATCAGGTGGCCGAGCACCGCGAGCGTATCGGGCAGATCGTCGCCGCGCAGGCCGCGGGCGCGCAAATGGCCGTCGACCGTGACGCCGGCATGTGCGGCGATGTCGCCGATCGCGTCAAGATCGACGGTTTGGCCCAGGACCACCGCATGCGACACGCAATTGTCGGCGATCGTGGCCGGCACGCCGATGCTCTGGCGGTCGGGAAGGCGCGAGGAGACGATTTCGAAGCCGATATGCGCGGATTCGATCAGGTCTGGGGTGACGACGGGTCCCGCATCGCACGCCAGCACGAGCGCGATCTCCAGTTCGATAGTGACGCTGGCATCGCGGGGCACGATGACGTCTTCGCCACTGACGTGGCGGCGCGGCGCCAGGATGCGCCCGAAGATCGGACGGGAGAGACCGGCGCCGCGATAGAAGTTGCGCCCGGCGAGGCCGATCTTCCAGCCGACTACCGCATGGCCGAGGAGTGCGATCAGCCGGTCCTGGACATCGTAGCCTTCGGCGAGGCTGCGCGGCCGTACGTCGGCGCGCAATCCGGCCGGCTGCGCACCGGCGCGCCATGCGTTCGCCAGTCCCTCTGCCGCGCGGTCGGGATCGAAGCTGTCGCTCATGGCGTCAACGGCCCGTCATCAGGCGAAGAAGACGCCGCCATTGACGTTGACGATCTCGCCGCAGAAATTGCTCGCCCCCTTCGTGCACAGGAAGGCGATCGGCCAAGCGATCTCCTCGGCGGTGGCCATGCGTCCGAGCGGAAAGTTTTCGCGCGGAAAGTCGATGTTGGCGCTGAACGGCGTCACGACCGGTCCGGGGGCGACGCCGTTGACCAGGACGCCGCCCGACGCAGCCTTGCGGGCAAGCAGGCGGACTAGCGCGTGCAACCCGCCCTTCGAGGTGACGTAATCGGGCGGCGTCGTCGTCAGCGTGCCGCCGTGCCAGCCGGCGAGCGAGCCGACGAGGATCAACCGGCCGCCGCCGTTCCCGACCATGTGGGCGATGCTGGCGTGACCGAGTTCGATCGGTAGCCGGACGTTGACCGCCATGGTCCGGGCGAATCGGGCTTCCCAGTTCGGGTCCTGGTCCCATGGAATCTGCGCCGGAACGATGCCCGCGCAATGGACGACCGCGCGGACCGGCCCGGAGGCGAAGAGCGGGGCTATGGCGCCGGGCGCCAGGAGGTCGCCCTGGAAGGTTTCGGGAACGACGTTGTGGGCGGTGAGATCGGCACAGGTTGCGTCGAGGCTCGAGACATCGGCGAGCAGCAGGTCGGCGCCGAGGCTGGCGAGAGCGCTTGCCGTCGCCCGGCCGATCCCGCTCGCCGCGCCGGTGACGACAATGCGCTGGCCGCTGAGGTCGAGTGCTTCGGGAAGAGATAGTGCCATGAATTCCACCCTGAAGCTGCGTTCAGACCCTGGCGCGCGGCGCCAGTCGCTCGATGATCGCCCGGGCGATCGCGCCCGTGCCGTCGCTGCCGCCAATGTCATAGGGACGAACCGAGCCGGCGGCAAACGCCGCGTCGACGGCGGCCTCGATCTCGTCGGATGCTTCCAGGCAGGCCTCGCTGCCATGGCGGGTGCCGAGCCAGTCGAGCATCATGGCGGTCGACAGGATCATCGCGACCGGATTGGCGATGCCCTGGCCGGCAATGTCGGGCGCGGTGCCATGGCAAGGCTGGAACAAAGCGTGATCGTCGCCGATATCGGCCGACGGCGCGAAGCCCATGCCGCCGACGAGTCCGGCCCCCAGGTCCGACAGGATATCGCCGAACATGTTCTCGGTGACCATCACGTCGAAATCCCACGGCCGGCGGATGAGGTCGAGCGCGGTCGCGTCGATCGAATGCTGGGCCGCCGTGACGTCGGGATGCTGCGAGGCGACCTCGAAGAAGATCTTGCGCATGAAGGCGAACGACCGGAACACGTTTGACTTGTCGATGAGCGTCACCGTGCCCTTGCGCTTGCGCCGCCGGGCGCGTCGCTCGGCGAGCTTGAAGGAGAAGTGCGACACCCGCTCCGTGACGTCGCGCGTGATCCGCATCGTGTCGGTGGCGACCTTGTCGTCGGTCACGATGCCCTTGCCGCGCGAGGCAAACAGCCCCTCGGTCGATTCTCGCACCAGCGCGAAATCGATCTCGGAAGCGCGCGGCGAAGCCAGCGCCAGCGGCACGCCGGGAATGGCCCGGATCGGGCGCAGGCCCGCGTAGAGCTTCATGCGAAAGCGCATGTCGAGCTGGGGGGCTGGCTCGGTGCCGTCGGGATGGCGGATGTCCGGCGAGCCCATGGCGCCGAACAGGATGGCGTCGGCCCGTTCGGCCGCCTCGAATCCCTCTTCGGTCATGGCGACGCCGGTCTCCTGATACTGGCGGGCGCCGCCCTTGACGCGCCCCATCTTTAAGCCCATGTC
>NZ_RZQY01000653.1:0-3431 GCF_003998575.1 Mesorhizobium sp. M7A.F.Ca.CA.001.10.2.1
TCGTCCATGCCGCGCGAATAGAAAACCTGCATCTCGGTGCCGGGGCAGCTCGATTCGCAATTCTTCTGGTCACGTTCGAAATCGCCTGCCGAGGCTGAGTTCGACATCGGGAAGAAGTAGCCGTCGCAGGTGCGCACACAGGAAGTGTGGAACTCACCGCCGACGCTCGGAAAATCGGGTATGCCGGGCTGGTTGAGCACACGGCGGACATTGCGCTCCTCGCCGGGATCGTCGGGCTGGTTGGGCTCATCAAGCATATCGAGCTGCTGGCTGTTGCCGCCAAAAAGCTGATCGAACAGGTTTGCGCTGCCGCCCTCGCGGTTGGCTTCCTGCAAAGGCGCCCGCCGAGGCGCGACGGCGTCGTCGCGGCAGCCATTGGCGTCAAGCGCCGCCAGGATGCGTCCGCGGTCGCGGCGCGAGCCGCCGCCGGCCAGCCGCTCGCGCTTGTTCTGCAAGGCGTCGAGATTGGCATTCATGCGATCGATGGTGGCGTTTAGCCCGGCGCATTGATTGAGGTTGCGGCCAAACAGCGAAAAGCCGCATCCGGCCCGGCTCGCCTGGCCGCGGGCTTTCGAAATCTGCTCATGCTGCCTCGCAATTGCGGAATCGTATTTCCGGATCAGCGCCGGACCGCCACCGCCGCCGCGCGAGGACGCGGCAAGATCGGCTTCCAGCTGGCGGCAGACCCGCGAAGCAGCCTGTGGCTCGGCTACCCCCCAGGTTGCGGACAACAGGAGGCCAAGCAGCATGGCAGCATGCGCCTGCTTCCACCCTCCGCTTGCCATCCGCCCAAACTCCGCCTGCCAAATCCGACTGTTAGCCCGCAATGCTACCGTGTTCGCGGTTAACTGCAGTTTACCGCGAAATCCGTGTTCAGCCCAGATTGACGACCGCCTGTGCCTTGTGGGCGGCTTCCACGACGGCAAGCGCCGTCATGTTGACGACGCCGCGCGAGGTGACCGACGGCGTCAATATATGCGCCGGCATGTCCGTGCCGAGCAGGATCGGCCCGACGTGTAGCGCATCCATCATGGTCCTGAGCGCCGTCAGCGTGATGTTGGCCGAATCGAGATTGGGGAACACCAGCAAATTGGCTTCGCCCTTCAGCCGTGAATGCGGATATACGCGCTGGCGCAGATGCTCCGACAGAGCGGAATCGGCGTGCATCTCGCCATCGCATTCCAGCTCTGGGGCAATGCGCGCCAGGATCGCCGCCGCTTGCCGCATCTTCAGGGCACTGGGCGAATCGCGCGAGCCGAAATCCGAATGCGAGAGCAGCGCTGCCTTCGGCTCGATGCCGAAGCGCTGGATTTCTTCCGCCGCCAGCACCGTCATCTCAGCGATTTCTTCCGCCGTCGGGTCGACGGAGACATGCGTGTCGGTCAGGAAGATGATGCCGCGCTGCGAGATCAGCATCGAGAGCGTCGACAGGTCGCGATCCTTGACGCCGGTGCGCGGGCCGATGATCAAGGTGACGTTGCGCAGATGCCGCTCGAAGCGCCCTTCGAGGCCGCAAACCATTGCATCGGCATCGCCGCGTTTCAGCGCAAGTGCTGCGATCACCGTGTTGTCGGTGCGCACCATGGTGCGCGCGGCTTCCGTCGTGACGCCGCGCCGGCCGGCGAGTTCGATCAGAAGGTCGACATAATGGCGGTAGCGCGGATCGTCTTCCGGGTTGATCAGGCCGAAATCCACACCGGGCTTGATGCGCAAGCCGTAGCGCTTCAGGCGCACCTCGATGACGTGCGGCCGGCCGATCAGGATCGGCTCGGCGATGCCTTCCTCGAGCACCACCTGGGCGGCGCGCAGCACGCGCTCATCCTCGCCGTCTGCATAGATGACGCGCTTGGCGCTCGATGCCTTGGCGGACGAGAACACCGGCTTCATCACCAGGCCGGAGCGGAAGACGAAGCGGTTCAGCTTGTCGATATAGGCGGCGAAATCGGTGATCGGCCGCGTCGCGACACCGGTGTCGCAGGCCGCCTTGGCGACCGCGGGCGCTATGCGCAGGATCAGGCGTGGATCGAAGGGCGAAGGGATCAGGAATTCAGGGCCGAAGATCGGCGTCTCGCCGGAATAGGCGCGGGCAGCGACATCTGAAGGTTCCTCGCGGGCAAGGGCTGCGATGGCGCGGACCGCCGCCATCTTCATCTCCTCGTTGATAGCGCTGGCACCACAGTCGAGCGCGCCGCGGAAGATGTAAGGAAAACACAGTACGTTGTTGACCTGATTGGGAAAATCGGACCTGCCTGTGCAGATCATCGCATCGGGACGCGCCGCACGCGCCGTTTCCGGCATGATCTCCGGATTGGGGTTGGCCAGCGCCAGGATCAGCGGTTTTGGCGCCATGTGCTCAAGCAGTTCCGGCTTCAGCACGCCTGCCGCCGAGAGGCCGAGGAAGACATCTGCGCCCGATATGACGTCGGCCAGCGTGCGCGCCTCGGTGTCCTTCACATAAGGGTCTTTCCAGCGGTCCATCTCGTCGGTCCGCCCTTTGTAGGCAACGCCGAAACGGTCGGTGACCCAGATGTTTTCGACTTTGGCGCCGAGCGAGACCAGCAGGTTGAGGCAGGCAAGGGCGGCAGCCCCGGCGCCGGAGGTGACGATCTTGATGTCCGATATGGTTTTTCGGGCGAATTCCAGCCCGTTGAGCACGGCGGCAGCGACGATGATGGCGGTGCCATGCTGGTCGTCGTGGAACACCGGTATCTTCATGCGCGCCTTCAACTGTTCCTCGACCTCGAAGCAGTCCGGTGCCTTGACGTCTTCGAGGTTGATGCCGCCGAAAGTCGGCTCCAGCGCCGAGATCGTCTCGACCATGCGCGCGATCCCCGGCGCGTCGATCTCGATGTCGAAGACATCGATACCGGCGAACGTCTTGAACAGGACGGCCTTGCCTTCCATCACCGGCTTGGAGGCCAGCGGGCCGATATTGCCGAGGCCGAGCACCGCCGATCCGTTGGTGACGACGCCGACCAGATTGGCGCGTGCGGTGTAGTCGGCGGCGGTCGCCGGATCGTCGCGGATTTCCAGGCAAGGGGCGGCGACACCAGGCGAATAGGCGAGCGCGAGGTCGCGCTGGTTGCCGAGCGGCTTGGTCGCCTGGATCTCGAGTTTTCCCGGCCTTGGGTGCTTGTGGAAGTAGAGGGCGGCGTCGTCGAGGTCCGAACGTGCCGTCTTGTTGCTCTCGCCTTCCATGCGGCCGCTCCCTCGAAATCTGGCTGGAGATTCCCTTTTAGCATGCAGCCGTGGTTTTTCGCGACGCTAATTGACGCGCCGGCAGCTTTACCCGGCGGCGCGTAGAAAGTCGCTAATGATCAAATGCTTATGCCGATTCTCTAACGGACGGCTCCTACAGTTTCACGGACAAGTTGATCAAAAGGCGCTGACGTAGAGACCACCATCGACCGGTATGTTCTGCCCGGTCAGAT
>NZ_RZQY01000654.1:0-3405 GCF_003998575.1 Mesorhizobium sp. M7A.F.Ca.CA.001.10.2.1
GCCGATGGCAAGCGGACCAATGCCGACAGCTTTTGCCGCTTCGAGTGGATCACCATTGGCATTGACGGCCAATCCTTCGATGCCGGCCGGGGGGACGGCATTGACGTCGGCCGCAATAAGCAGGTCATTGCCTTTCAACTGGGCTTTGGAGACCACCTGGACGCCGGCTTTGGCGCAAGCCAGGATAATTTCGTTCGCCTCGACCAGCTTTGTCTTGCGTGCGTCGCTCGATCCGTCAGCGGCATCGACGATGATGTTGAATCTGCTTTCGATCTCGGCTGCGATCTGTTTGACCCTCTCGATGCCGTCATGGCCGACAAGTGTGACCCGGGCACCTTCCCCTGCCGCGATGACGGCGGTGCAGAAGCCGACGACGCCGGTGGCGCCGAAAACAGCCACCCTCGTATCCCTGAGCGCACGCTGAAATTTCTTCTCGAGCGCCTTTTCGACCTTGGCCACCATCGCCGCGGCCGTGGTGAACGAGCCGGCCGGATCGGCAAATACCGAAACCTGGAAAGGCGGCACCATCGCCTTCTTCGCGGCGTCGAACATGTCGAGCGCCAACGAGGCATCCTTCCCGGCGATGAAGATGCCGGTGTCGACACCCGCATCCGGCGGGCGCGAAAAGATCGCGTCCTGGACCAGGCCTGTCACTTCGGCGAGGCTTACATCGACATAGGGGACGACGGCGTCGAAGCCTGCGTCGAGCGCCATGTTCACGTCGAAGGGGCTCATCTGCTTCAACGGTGTCAGCATGTGCAGGATGTGTTTGCGGGCCATTTCTTGCCTTTCTGCCTGAAACGGGAGCGTCAGCTGCCGACGAGATTCAGCCTGGTTGAGCTGATCTTCGCGCCGGAGTTCCTGCCCTTGACGATCTTGATCTCAAGGCCGTCCTCAATTGTCGTCTTCCGAACCGCGTCGACGAACTTGAGTGCGGCGTCATGTGATGGCGCGAAGGCAAAGCCTGTCGGCCCCCAGGAACTCTGGCCGATGCCGACGGCGCCTGCTTCATTGAGACGGTGGGCCGCCATCTCGACCCGCTTCGAGGTGAACACGCCGCCCTGCGCCGGGGCGAAATGGCTGCCGATCAGCATCTGTATCGCGGTGACGGCGGCGCCGAATGCCGGAAGGTCCCGCTCGACCAAAGCCGGCATAATGCCCATCAGCACCCTTCGGCAGATCTCCCCGCTGCCTGCCGTTGGGAACGGCGGCAGCGAACGAAACGCCGCGACCTCGGCAGCGCCATGCAGTCCATGCCCGGAATGGTCGAGGATGAGGATGACGCGCCACTCTTCCGGAAACGGCAGCCGCGCGACGACCGGAGGCGTTCCGCCGCGGTCGTTCTTGCCGGCGTCGACTATGACGCCGCCATCTTCGAAACTTGCGATGCCGATGCCGGATCGGCCGCCCCGCTCGAGCAGGCCCGCGTCGCCGGCGATATCCAGAGGCAAATTATGGAGAGTGCGCAACGCCGAGGCGACGGCAAGGGCGATCTGCGTGCCGGACCCCAGACCCGCATGACTGGGGATCGACTGCTCGACCACCAGATGGTGCTGGGCGCGAATGCCGAGATGCGCGCAGAGCGTCGACAGATGCTCGCTGGCGCGGGTGCTCTCGGAGCCTTCGACGATGGTTTCGCCGGACCGCGACAGGGTGACGACGGTTTCGGGTTCGCTCAATGGAAGCCCGACGCTGCCGAACCGCCGTCCGGCATCGCCATTGAGATCAAGGAAGCCAAGGTGCAGGCGAGCGGGCACTCGTATGGTAACAGAATTCGACATCTGCCCCCCGATGGGTGCATCATGGATGCATCATGGAAGTTTAGGTGCCCGGTACCATGATAACTGTTTTCGTCGATGGGGCAAGCCAAAGAGAATGCATCCACGTGTTTGCTGGCTCCGGCGTGTAGACAGACCGAGCAATTCGCGGAGGTCGAGATGAACGAGACAGTCAAGGAAAAGGTCTATTCGGAAGCCGAGATCGCCGAGCGGCTTGAGAAGGAGCTGCCAAAATGGCGCTACGAAAACGGCTGGATCCGGCGCAAATACAAGACCCACAGCTGGAAATCGACGCTGATGGTCATCAACACGGTTGGCCATCTCGCCGAGGCGGCGTGGCACCATCCCGATATCACCGCCTCCTATGCCTGGGTCGAGGTGCGCCTGATGAACCACGCGGCGAAAGGCATTACCGACAAGGATTTCGAGTTGGCGAAAAAGATCGAGGATGTTGTCCAGTGGCAGCCGGCCAAGGAAGGCGGGGCGCTGGAGGGCACTCCGCTGACCGATCAACGCTTCGCTTACGTCAAATATGACTAAGCAGGGTCGGAATTTGTTGATAGCGTATGAAAACATTCGCTGATCCGCTGCAAGGTGGGGTTCACGGCCAATCCAGTTTCGTCTAGGATCGTGGCGGCACCAGAAAGTAGTTTAGCGAATGGCGGTTGCTTGGATCGGCAACCGGGAAGCGCTGATTGAGCGCGCGGCTGCGCATGCCGCGTCGCTACTGTCGTCAAGTCGGTGCCCGGTTTTCAGCTTTGATACGGATATAGACGGCACGAGGGCGGCGATCGCGCTGGCTGAGAGGGCTGGCGCGGCATACGACCATGCCGATGGCGCGGCACTTGCCCGGGAGACTGCGCTTTTTACGGACAAGGGGGCAATGACCGTCGCCCCCGGAGAGACGCGCCGGCGTGCCGATGTCGTGGTGATCGTGGGCGAGCTCCCGCGGATCCATCATGGTCTTGTTGGCGAACTCGCCGGGACGGTTCCCGACCTCTCGACCGTGAACCAGCGCGCGTTCTTCGTGGTAGGCCCGAACGGGATGTCTGTGCCGCCGCTGAACGGCGGGCGCGAGGCAACGCGACTTTCCTGTGGCCAAGCTAGCCTCGCCGCCACGCTGGCGGCGCTGAGGACACAGCACAAAGGGCGGCGTACATCGCAACCGGTGTCGAATTTCAATGATTTCGCCAAAGCGTTGGCGGCCGCGCATTTTCCCGTGTTCCTGTTTTCAGGCCACGCCGCCGAAGGCCTGGCATTGGAGATGCTGCAAGGACTGATCGCCGATCTCAATCACAAATCGCGCGCATCCGGCCTTCATCTGCCGGCGAACGAAAGCGGCTGGGGAAGCACGCTCGCCTCGGCCTGGATGACAGGTTTTCCGCTGCGCACCGGCTTTGCGCGCGGTTTCCCGGAATTCGATCCCTGGCGCTGCGATGTGGCTCGCATGATCGCTGCCGGCGAAGCCGACCTGCACCTGCGGATCTCCGCCATAACTGCCCAGCCGAAGGAAAAAAAGCGACGCATGGCGTTGATTGCGTTGACGAAAACGCAAGAGCCGGTTGCCGGCGCCGCAGTCACCATCGCCATCGGCGAAGTTGGGGTCGATCACGATGCGGTTGTCTAC
>NZ_RZQY01000655.1:0-3394 GCF_003998575.1 Mesorhizobium sp. M7A.F.Ca.CA.001.10.2.1
TGCTCAGCCTGCGCGGCGTTTCGAAGAATTTCGGCGCCGTTTCGGCGCTCACCGACATCGATCTCGATGTCCATGCCGGCGAGGTGGTGGCGCTGGTCGGCGACAATGGCGCCGGCAAGTCGACCCTGGTCAAGATCCTGGCCGGCGTGCATCAGCCGAGCTCAGGCACGATAAGTTTTCGCGGCAAGCAGGTGACGCTTGCAGATCCAAGTGCGGCGCTGACGCTCGGCATAGCCACCGTGTTCCAGGACCTGGCGCTGTGCGAGAACCTCGACATCGTCGCCAACATCTTTCTCGGTCGTGAGCTCAACCCGCTGCGGCTGGACGAGGTGGCGATGGAAGTGCGCGCCTGGACGCTGCTCAACGAGCTATCGGCGCGCATCCCAAGCGTGCGCGAAGTGGTCGCTTCGCTGTCGGGCGGCCAGCGCCAGACGGTGGCGATCGCCCGCTCGCTGCTGCTCGAACCCAAGCTCATCCTGCTCGACGAGCCGACGGCGGCACTTGGCGTGGCGCAGACGGCGGAAGTCCTCAACCTGATCGAGCGGGTGCGCGACCGCGGTCTCGGCGTCGTCATCATCAGCCACAATATGGAAGACGTGCGCGCCGTCGCCGACCGCATCGTCGTGCTGCGGCTTGGCCGCAACAATGGCATCTTCTCGCCCGACGCCTCGAACCAGGAACTGGTCAGCGCCATCACCGGCGCGTCGAACAATTCGGTGTCGCGGCGCGCCGAGCGGCGCCAAACCCAGCAGACTCAAATGGCGCGACAGGATCAAACGCAGGAGCCACGCCCATGAGCCGCGACGTGCAACAGACGGCCCCCGTGCCGCCGCAGCTCGACCGCGCCGACGTGCGCGTCAAGCATGAGGCGGGGATCGGCGGCGCCATCCGCAGGTTCTTCGACCGGGTCCGCTCGGGCGATCTCGGCTCGCTGCCGGTGATCGTCGGGCTGGTCATCATCTGGACGGTGTTTGCCAGCATCAACCCGATCTTCCTATCATCAAGCAATCTGGTCAATCTGCTGTTCGATTGCTCCACCGTGGGCGTCATCGCGCTCGGCATCGTCTGCGTCTTGATGGTCGGCGAAATCGACCTGTCTGTCGGTTCGATCAGCGGCTTTGCCTCGGCGATGGTCGGCACGCTGTGGGTCAACCAGGGCTGGCCGGTGGCGCTCGCCATTCTGGCCGCTGTCGCCGTCGGCGGCTTTATCGGCGCACTCTACGCGCTGCTGTTCAACCGGCTGGGCATGCCGAGCTTCGTCTCGACGCTGGCCGGTCTGCTGGCGGTGCTTGGCCTGCAGCTCTACATTCTCGGCTCGACCGGCTCGATCAATCTGCCCTACGGCTCGAACCTGGTGAATTTCGGCCAGCTGCTGATGATGCCGAAATTTGTTTCGTTCGCCCTGGCGGCCGTGCCCGGCATCGTCATGCTGGTCACCGGCCTGCGCACCGTTACGCGCCGCCGCGCCGCCAATCTGTCGGCGCCGTCGACCGGCGGCCTGGTTATACGGGCGGTGGTGATCACGGTCATTCTCGAACTCATCGTCTTCTATCTCAACCAGGCGCGCGGCATTCCGTGGATGTTCGGCCTGTTCGTCGGCCTGGTCATATCGATGCATTACGCGCTGACGCGGACCAAATGGGGCCGCTCGATGTCGGCGGTCGGCGGTAACCGCGAGGCGGCAAGGCGCGCCGGCATCAATGTGCGGCTGATCTATTCGAGCGCCTTCGTGCTGTGCTCGATGCTGGCCGCTTTCGGCGGCGTGCTGTCGGCGGCCCGCCTGGCCTCGGCCAGCCAGCAGGCCGGCACCGGCGACGTCAACCTCAACGCCATCGCGGCAGCCGTCATCGGCGGCACCAGCCTGTTCGGCGGTCGCGGCAGTGCGTATTCGGCGCTGCTCGGCATCATCGTCATCCAGTCGATCGCCAGCGGCCTGACGCTGCTCGATCTGTCCTCGTCGCTTCGGTACATGATCACCGGCGCCGTGCTTGCCATCGCGGTCATCGTCGACTCGCTGGCACGCCGCTCGCGTGTCTCCCATGGCCGGGCCTGAACCCATCAACAGGAAGCAAGACATGAGCGAAGAACTGTCCGGAAAAGTTGCCGCCGTCACCGGCGCGGCATCAGGCATCGGCCTCGAATGCGCCAGGCATATGCTGGCGGCCGGCGCCACCGTGGTGCTGGTCGACCGCGCCGAGGCGACGCTGAACAAACTGTGCGCCGAACTCGGCCCCAAGGCGATCCCGCTGGTCATCGACCTGATGCAGCCGGCCAGCGTCGCCACCATGATGCCGCAGATTCTGGAGAAGGTCGGCCAACTCGACATCTTCCATGCCAATGCCGGCGCCTATGTCGGCGGCGAGGTGGCGACCGGCGATCCCGACGCCTGGGACCGGATGCTCAACCTCAACATCAATGCCTGCTTCCGTTCGATCCAGGCGGTGCTGCCGCACATGATCGAGCGCAAGACGGGCGACGTCATCGTCACCAGTTCGATTGCCGGACTGGTTCCTGTGGTCTGGGAGCCGATCTACACGGCCTCCAAGCACGCCGTGCAGGCCTTCGTCCACACGGTGCGCCGGCAGGTCGCCAAGCACGGCCTGCGCGTCGGTGCGGTGGCGCCCGGCCCGGTGGTGACGGCGCTGGTCGACGACTGGCCGAAGGCCAAGCTCGAGGAAGAACTCGCCGCCGGCGGCCTGATGCAGCCGCGCGAGGTGGCCGAAGCGGTGATGTTCATGCTGACCCGCCCGCGCAACGTGACGATCCGCGATCTGGTGATTTTGCCGCAGAGCAATGATTTGTGAGTGGGTGAGGAATAGGGAATAGGCAGTAGGCAGTAGGCAGTAGGGGGAAGATAAAGGCACGACCTTGCTGTCGAAAACGCTTCTTGCTCCCTATCCCAACTCGCTAATCTCCTACTGCCTACTGCCTACTGCCTACTGCCCTGAACCGAAGGTTTCCCCCATGCCTAATTTCCTCGGCATCGACGTCGGCACCGGCAGCGCGCGGGCCGGGGTGTTCGACCACACTGGAAACATGCTCGCCTCTGCCAAGCGCGATATCGAGGCCTGGCGCGAGGCCGGCGACATTGTCGAGCAGTCGAGCAACGACATCTGGCGGGCGGTGTGCGCGGCCACGCGGGAAGCGGTCGCTCAATCGGGCGTGGCACCCGAGGCGATCGCCGGCATCGGGTTCGACGCCACTTGTTCGCTGGTGGTGCTGGGCGAGGGCGGCGTGCCGCTGCCGGTGAGCAGATCCGGCAATTCGGAACGCAACATCATCGTCTGGATGGATCATCGCGCGGTCGAGCAGACGCGCCGCATCAACCGTAGCGGCGAGGCGGTGCTGAACTATGTCGGCGGCGTCATCTCGCCGGAGATGGAAACGCCGAAAC
>NZ_RZQY01000656.1:0-3392 GCF_003998575.1 Mesorhizobium sp. M7A.F.Ca.CA.001.10.2.1
TGGTTGGAGATCGAGGTGGTCTCGCGAATGAACAGCGCGTCGTAATTGGCGAGCTTGGCGAGGTCCCGCTTGGTGATCGGCTCGATTTCGACACCCATCTTCTCGGCGATCTTGGCCCAATAGCGCAGCGACGATATCTCCGATGGCGGCAATTCCTCATGCGGGTCGACCAGCGTGGCGAAGGTGTAGCGCGCCGGCGTGCGGCCCTTGGTGTCGCGCCATTCGCGGTTGGTGTAGGTCTCCAGGCACTGGATGAAGCTTTTTTCCTCATCCTCGGTCATCCGCGCCAGCGGATGGAAACCGATCTTGCGGATCGAGGCCCATTCGGCGCTGTCCTTGATGTGGACTTCGAGCGCCGGCGCGCGGAACCAGTCGAACAGAAGTTTGGCGAAGCGGTCCCAGATTTTCGACGGGCCGATGCCGAAGAAGATGCAGACCTTTTGCGGAAAAACGCCGGCGAGATCCTTGCGGCATTTGTTGAGCGCCAGCTCCAGTTCCGGCAGCGCGTGTTCATAGAGCTTGCGCTCCGACAGGTCGATCATCGTTTCGACCGTCGGGATCACCTTGTGGCCGCGCGAGCTTGCCAGCAGCGACGCATAGTAGCCGCGGCTCTGGTAGCCGTAATTGTTCGACAGGTTGATGACCTTCGGCCACTGGCCGCGAAACAGTGACGGGTGCGCGAGATAGTCGCGATTGGTGATGATCTTGTGCGGTGTCGCCACCTGGTCGAGATCGCTCTGCCTGCCGGTAAGGATGACCCAGGTCATTATCTGTCACGCTTTCCCAGAGTGATGGCGGCACGCAATCCATCGCGACCGAACTGCGCCATGTTCATGAAGATGCCGTAAGGCACGGGAATGTTGGCTGCATCAAGGATGGTCTCCTGCCTTTCGTCTTCGACCCAAGGGTCGTGGATCAGGATATGGTCGCCGTCATCGCCGATCGCCAGCACCCAGTGCGGCACCTTCTTGCCAAACATCAGGAAGCCGCTGATCAGCACCAGCACCAGCTTTCCCTCAGCGATCGCAGCGCGGATATCGTCGATTGTGAATGCACGGTAATTCACCGGGATGCCGTAAAGTTCCGCGCGTCGGCGAAAGTCGACCTGGGCCAGTTCCATCACTCTGCGCTTGTCCTCACTGCGTACCGATTGCAGGAACAACGCGCCATAGAAGGAAACGTAGATCTCCACCGCGAGCCCGCTTTCGTAGCCCGAGACAGCGAGGCCGAATGGCTCGCAACCACCGGGACCCGACATCATGAAGACGGTCGTCGCTTCACGCCACAGGCGGATTTCCATGACCGGATCCGGCACGAAGCCGCGATCGAAATTGGCCATCGCCATCATCAGGCAGCACGGGCCGCAGGTGAATTCGCAGGTCTGCGGGTAGAACGGCACCTTGGTGGCGATCGGAATGTCGCCACGCAAGGTCTTTTCGTAGCGAAGTGCCGTTTCGCCATCCTCATAGTAGCCGGGCTCGCGGCCGATCTTGCGATACCCGGCCTGTTCGTAGATACGGATCGCGCGGCTGTTGTCCTCGCGAACTTCGAGACGCAGCATCATGCGGTCGTGCTCGAAGGCGGCATCTTCGGCGGATCCGAGCAGCATGCGGCCGACACCCAGCCCGCCGAAAAACGGACTGGTCGCAATCGAGTAGAGGCGCGCCACGCCGCTGCCCTTGCGAAACAGCACGATCGCGTAGCCGGCCAGGCGGCCATCGACTTCAGCGACCAGCGTCTCGGCGGTTTCACGCTCGATGAACAGGCGAAAGGAGCGGCGGGGAATACGGTCGCTTGAGAAAACAGCTTTCTCAATGGCGGCGAGATCATCGACGTCAGACGCGCGGGGCGTGCGGATCTCGGCAGGCATGCGGCTTCAGAAAACCTCGATTGGTGGTGGAAATGGCCCTACTCGAACACGTCCTTGACGCCGACCAGGGCGTTGGGAAAACCGGCGTCCACCTGGGCGCACAAAGTCCGCTCCACCACCTTGAATCTTCGCCTCGTGTTTCCAAAAACCGCTTCCGATTTTCGGGGCGATGCGACGGCATTCATCAAGCGCTATCGCACCTCGATTAGGGCCGAATTGTGACAAATCCGACGCCGACTCGACGGGTGTGAAAGGGCCCTTCGGCCGGATCGGCATTCGCGGATCGACGGCACCGGCAAAAGCAATGCCGTTCAGCTTGCCAGCCCGTTCACAAGTTGCGTGTAGGCGCTCCTGGCAACCTCGGCCAGCCGCTCGCGCGGCAAGGAGCCGACCACGGCGCAGCCATAGCCCTTGTCCAGCCAGTAGACGGCCTCGGGTCCATCTTGCGCGGCGGCGTAGGTGCCCTTGGCATTCTCCGTCGATTCCGTGGTGACAAACAGCGATATACGCTGCCCATTGCCGTCCTCGTAAAGCAGCATGGCGGCCTTGCTCTCGCCTGCCGGCAACAGCCGGCCGCCGACCAGCTGGAATCCGTCGGCGGTCAGGTCCGGCGCCACCAGATTCAGCCCTATCCGGTTGGACAGCCATGTCTGCAGATGGTCCTTGTCGCTGGCCGGCACCTCGACGGCATGCCGCTTTTCGGCGGCATAGATGACATGAGCCGCGATTGCCTGCTCGGCCAGCCGATCTTCGGCCGGGTCCTCCTGGCCGATGCCATCGATGCCGGCAAAATAGCCACCAAGTCCGCCTACGGCCAGAAGCACGGCGGCAGCAGCGGCAAGCCACCAGCGTGAGCGTGACACAGCTGCCTTGACCGGCACCTCGCCAAGCACGACCTTGCGCAAGTGCCCAGGCACGGCTTCGTCCAGCACGTCGGCGAAGGCGGCACGCAGCGCCGCCCGGTCGGCGGTGAAACGGGCGCTCCTGGCCTTCATCTCGGGATTGGCGTCGAGCCAGGCATCGTAGGCCGCGCGCTCATCGCCGGGCAGCTCGCCATCGAGCGCCATATGGATGTCACGTTCGGAAAAGTCGCGGCGGATCATTTCTCGACGATCCTTATCGCGCGGCGGCGCGCCGTGTCGTCCAGCAACCCGCGCAATTCCTCACGCCCGCGCGCAATGCGCGACATCAGCGTGCCCGCAGGCACGCCCAGAATGTTGGCGGCTTCGGCATAGGAAAAACCTTCGATGGCAACCATGACAAGGGCTGCGCGACGGTCGGGGCTGATCGCCTGCAATGCGTCGACGATCTCGCGCGAGGCAATGCTCTCCACCTGCTCGGCCGGCTGGGCAACGGCCTCGCCCGCCTCCAGCGGCAGCATCGCCGCCTCGCCGCGGCGGTTCACCTTGCGCATCTGGTCGATGAACAAATGATGCATGATCGTAAACAGCCACCTCCGGGGGCTTTCTCCCGTCTGCCAGTTGTCGAGCCGCACAAGCGCCCGCTCGAGGCAATCCTGGAC
>NZ_RZQY01000657.1:0-3381 GCF_003998575.1 Mesorhizobium sp. M7A.F.Ca.CA.001.10.2.1
ATTGACGGTTGTAGCCGGAGGGGCAGCGGGCGACTTCGCCAAGCCTCGGGCCGGATGGCCATCCGGCCCGAGGCTCAATCGCTTCCATCGCACATAATCATCTCGTGCAGATACAAGGGGCGGCGCCAGCGCCGCAATTTTGGGCTGATCGAGCAGTGCGTTGCCCTTATAGCCCTCGCAACAATCGTTCCAACTCTTCAGCATCCGTCACGACCGGTAAACACACCTGCCCAGTACACAGCCATGCACCCGCCTCGTTGGTCGGCGGCAGGATTCCGCCAGGCAGCAAGGGTCGATTCGTACCCGTACCGATCGGCAGGACAATGTCGACGCGGCGTGGGTCCGGACTTCGATTCGCAACCGGAACGAGCTTTGGATCGTCAAGCGCATCGACGATGACCAGTTTTAGCGGCTCGATCGCCAGCGCGCAGGCGTTGACGATGCCGGCTTGGCCATAGGCCTGGTGGGCCGCGCGGCCGGCGGCGTGCTCGGCAACTTGCCAGGCCCTTTCCTGCAGCTCGAGATCGCCCGTGACGGAGGCCAGCCGGACCAGTGCCTCGATGATCTGGCCGGTGGCGGACGGAATGGCCTCGTCGACATCGCCGCGGATGCGGATCGGCACGTCGGTGCTGTCCGAGGCGGTCAGGTAATACCCCGTCTTTTCGGTATCGGCGTGCCAATGGTCGAGCTGCTTGATAAACTGGCCGGCCTGGTCGACATAGCTCCAATTCCCAGTGGCCTCGAACAGCGAGATCGCTGCGTTGGCCATGGCGGCATAGTCGCTGGACAAAGCAGGGAATAGTTTTCTGGCGCCGAGCATCGAATGCGGCAGACGGCTGTCGCGGCCGGCGGTGCTGATGTGGGCAAAGGCCTTTGCCGCCGCATCGATCCAGTCAGGCCGCGCCAGCGAACGGCCGGCCTCTGCAAGCGCTGCGATCATCTGGCCGTTCCAGTCGGTGAGGGTCTTTGCGTCAAGACCGGGCCTGACCCGCTGTTCCCGCACGGTGAGGAGTTTCGCCTTGAGCGGGCCGAGCTCTGCGCGATCGATCACATAGTGCGATTGCTGGGACAGGGTTTGGTGGACGACCGGCTTGCCTTCCCAGCCGTGCGGGCTGGAGAGCGTGAAGTGCTTGAAAAACAAGGCAGAATCGTCGACGAGGGCGGCCTCGATCTCGTCTTGGCTCCAGGTGTAGAACAGTCCTTCCTCGCCGTCGCTGTCGGCATCGAGACTGGCGGCAAAGGCGCCGCCGTCAACGCGCATCTCGCGCAGCAGCCAGCCGATCGTCTCTTCGATTCGGACCCGGAACAACCCGTTGCCGCTTGCGGCATGGGCCCAGTTGCAGAAGCGGATCAGCTGGGCATTGTCGTAAAGCATCTTTTCGAAATGCGGCACCAGCCATTCGGCGTCGGTCGAGTAACGGCTGAGCCCGCCGCCGATATGATCGTAAATGCCGCCGCTGACCATCTGTTCGAGGCTGTTGAGAACGTCGTCGCGATGGCTGGCGTTGCCGTCGCGCAGCCAGGACAGCCACAGCGTTTGCATGAACGGCGCATTGGGGAATTTCGGCGCGCCACGCAAGCCGCCCAGATCGCGGTCGATCATGCCGTCTATGCCCTTGGCAAGCTCAGCCAGCGTGTCGCGATCGAGCCCTGTTCTCGCGTGCAATCCGGCGAGCCGTGCCTGGACATGTGTGGTCAGGCCGTCGGCGCTCTGGTTGAGGCTCGCCCGCTTCTCGCGCCAGGCCTTGTCCACCGCCTCCATCACCTGGATGAAACCGGGGCGGCCATAGCGTGGCTCGCGCGGAAAGTAGGTGCCGCCCCAGAACGGCTTGCCGTCCGGCGTCAGGAACATGGTTAGTGGCCAGCCACCCTGCTCGCCCATCGAGGACAGCGCCGCCATATAGATCTGGTCGATGTCGGGGCGTTCCTCGCGGTCGACCTTGATATTGACGAACAGACGGTTCATGACGGCGGCGACACCATCGTCCTCGAAGCTTTCATGCGCCATGACGTGGCACCAGTGGCAGGCGGCATAGCCGACCGAGAGCAGGATCGGCCTGTCCAGCGCCTTGGCCTCCTCGAGCGAAGCCGGCGACCAGGCCCGCCAGTGGACGGGATTGCCGCTGTGCTGCTGCAAATAGGGGCTGGCTTCTTCAGCAAGCAGGTTTTGCGCGGGCAGCGTCACTGGGCAAACTCGGGTGCGATTGGCTGATGGGCGTAAAGCTAGGGCGGTTCGGTAGAGCGGGCAAATGATTTCAGGCGATTCCATCGTAGCGCTGTCGAGCGGCCGGCTCCCGGCCGGCGTCGCCGTCATCCGTATTTCCGGCCCGCAGACTCGATTCGTAGTCGAAACGATTGCCGGGGGTATTGTTAAGCCCCGCGTCGCGGTCTTGCGCAGATTCAGGGCGCCCGATGGAACCGTGCTCGATAACGGCTTGGTCGTTTTCTTTCCCAATCCGGCCAGTTTCACCGGCGAGGATGTGGCGGAATTCCACGTTCATGGCGGACGCGCCGTGGTGGCCAGGATGCTGGAGACGATTACTGGTTTCGACGGCGTCAGGCACGCGGAACCGGGCGAATTCACGCGCCGCGCCTTTCTCAACGGCAAGGTCGACCTGGTTGAGACCGAGGCCCTGGCGGATCTCGTCAACGCTGAAACCGAGGCGCAGCGGCGTTTTGCTGTCCAAAATGCCGAAGGCGCTCAGAGCGAACTCTATCTCGGCTGGCGTCGCAGGTTGATTCACGCCCGCGCCATGATCGAGGCGGAGATCGATTTTGCCGATGAAGACGATGTCCCCGGTTCCGTTTCGGATACGGTTTGGTCCGATGTCAAAACTATGATCGGCGAGATCGACCGGCACATTGCCGGATTTCGTGCTGCCGAAATCATCCGTGACGGCTTCGAGGTCGTTATCCTTGGCGCGCCCAACGCCGGCAAGTCGAGTCTGTTCAACGCCCTGGCGCGGCGGGATGCCGCTATAGTAACGGATGAACCCGGCACGACGCGGGATCTGCTTGAAGTGACACTTGATCTCCAGGGGCTGCGGGTCCGGCTTACAGATACGGCCGGGCTGCGCGATGCGCCGGGAAAGGTCGAGGCTATCGGCATCGAGAAGGCCAGGGCCAAGGCGCATGGCGCCGATCTCTTGCTCTTGCTGCAGGACATCGCGAACCCAAGAGATGTCGGCGAGCTGCCGAGTGTGGCGCCGACCTTGCGCGTCGGCACCAAGCTCGATCTGTTGGAAGACCGCGCGGCGAGCGACGCGACGGAGGATTATGCCCTTGTCATTTCGGTAAAGAACGGGACGGGCGTCGAGGAACTGCTGGGGGAAATCGGCCGGCGGGCAGCGGAAGCAGCCGGCAGCGTCGGCGATGTCCTGC
>NZ_RZQY01000658.1:0-3379 GCF_003998575.1 Mesorhizobium sp. M7A.F.Ca.CA.001.10.2.1
TAAGAATCTTTGATTATAGAAGAGGCTGGGAGAAGCGAGCGCTCGATGCCCCAGAACCGGATCATGCTGGATGTCCTCAGGGGCAAGGCCCATTTTCCGCCTCCGCTCTGGATGATGCGTCAGGCCGGACGCTACCTGCCGGAGTATCGGGAGACACGCAGACGCGCGGGCTCGTTCCTGGACCTCTGCTATGATCCAGACCTTGCGGTCGAAGTGGCCTTGCAGCCGATCGAGCGCTTCGGCTTCGATGCCTCGATCCTGTTTTCCGATATCCTTGTCGTTCCGCATGCGCTTGGCCGTGACGTCCGCTTCGAAGAGGGCAGAGGGCCGCTGCTGACGCCGATCACCGCGCCGGAGATTTTGGCTCTGGAAGGCGAGGTGTTTCACGTGAATCTCGAACCGGTCTATGAGACGGTTCGCCGGTTGCGGGCCAAACTGCCCGAAGAGACAACCCTGATCGGCTTCTGCGGCGCGCCGTGGACGGTGGCGACCTACATGATCGCCGGTCATGGCACGCCCGACCAGGCGCCGGCGCGGCTTTTTGCCTATCGCGAACCGGTGGCCTTTCAACGATTGCTGAAGGTGCTTGCCGAACATTCGGCCGCCTATCTCATCCGCCAGATCGAGGCGGGTGCGGATGTGGTGCAGATATTCGATTCCTGGTCCGGCGTGCTGGACGATGAGAGTTTCGACCTGTTCTGCGTTCAGCCGATGGCCGAGATCGTTGGCCGGGTGCGGGCGGTTCATCCCGATGTTCCGATCATCGGTTTTCCCAAGGGTGCCGGTTCGCGCTACCGGACATATCGACAGAAGACCGGCGTGACGGCGCTAGGGATCGACTGGACGGTACCCCTGATCGCGGCGAAGGAATTGCAGCGCTCGGGTGCGGTTCAGGGCAATCTCGATCCCTTGCGGCTCGTGGCTGGCGGCAAGGCGCTATCCGACGGCGTCGAGGCGATCCTGGGAGCGCTGGGAGACGGACCGCTGATCTTCAATCTCGGTCATGGCATCACGCCGGAGACGCCGATCGCCCATGTCGAGGCGATGGTGAAACAGGTGCGGAGCGCGACACGCTGATGGCTGAGATGAAAAACACGAACAGCACCGGTCAGGCGATGATGCGGATGATGTCAGGTATCGCGGTGCTGGTCGTTCTCACCGCGCTTTTGTATTTCGCGGCACCCGACAGCTTCTATCTCTGGGCAAAGGCGATCCATATCCTCGCCGTCATCTCATGGATGGCGGGCATGCTCTATCTGCCGCGGCTGCTGGTCTATCACGCCGATGCCGAGAAGGGCTCGGTGCAATCGGAGACCTTCAAGGTGATGGAGCGGCGCCTGCTGCGCGGCATCATCAACCCGGCGATGATCGTCACCTGGGTGTTCGGCCTGTGGCTCGCCTGGAAGGGTTTTGGTTTCCAGGGCGGCTGGCTGCATGCCAAGATCGGTGCGGTGCTTTTGCTGTCCGCCATGCATGGCTATCTCGCGGGCGCGGTGCGCAAATTCGCCGAGGACCGCAATGAAAAACCGGCCAGGCACTGGCGGATGGTCAACGAGATCCCCACATTGCTGATGATCGCAATCGTCATCCTGGTGGTGGTCAAGCCGTTCTGATGCATGCTGCTCAAAAACGGCCAGGAGACAACGACGGGCAGTGATGCGTTTCAAGCCTTCATAGGTCACGCAAAACGCAGCTTGCTCTTTCACCCGACCGACGATAAAAGACGGGTCTTCCTTCCCGTCATGCGCCGCCCCTCATTGTTTTCGGCCGCGCCCGGCATTTGTCGCATCCCGCCGATATTTTTCCCAAAGCCTACCCAGACTCCATCTATTCAAGGTCCGTCTATGCAAGAAATGAAACTCGCCGAGTTCAAGAACAAGAAACCGCCAGAGCTGATCGCCTATGCCGAATCGCTCGAGGTCGAAAACGCCAGCGTCATGCGCAAGCAGGAGCTGATGTTTGCGATCCTGAAGAAGCTGGCCGCCCAGGAGATCGAGATCATCGGTGATGGCGTGGTCGAGGTGCTGCAGGATGGTTTCGGCTTCCTGCGCTCCGCCAACGCCAATTATCTGCCAGGTCCCGACGACATCTATATTTCGCCGTCGCAGATCCGGCGCTTTTCGCTGAAGACCGGCGATACGGTCGAAGGGCCGATCCGCAGCCCGAAAGAGGGCGAGCGCTATTTCGCGCTGCTCAAGGTCAACACCATCAATTTCGACGATCCCGAAAAGATCCGTCACAAGATCCACTTCGACAATCTGACGCCGCTCTATCCCACCAAGCGGCTGAAGATGGAGATCGAGAATGCGACCACCAAGGACATCTCGCCGCGTGTGATCGACCTGGTCGCGCCGATCGGCAAGGGGCAGCGCGCTCTGATCAACGCGCAGCCGCGTACCGGCAAGACGGTTCTCATGCAGAACATCGCCCACTCGATCACCGCCAACCATCCGGAATGCTATCTGATCGTGCTGCTGATCGACGAGCGGCCGGAAGAAGTGACCGACATGCAGCGCTCGGTGAAGGGCGAGGTGATCTCCTCGACCTTCGACGAGCCGGCGGTGCGCCACGTGCAGGTCGCCGAAATGGTCATCGAGAAGGCCAAGCGCCTGGTCGAGCATGGCCGCGACGTCGTCATCCTGCTCGATTCGATCACTCGTCTCGGCCGCGCCTACAACACCGTCGTGCCGTCATCCGGCAAGGTGCTGACCGGTGGTGTCGACGCCAACGCGCTGCAGCGGCCGAAGCGCTTCTTCGGCGCCGCCCGCAACATCGAGGAAGGCGGTTCGCTGACCATCATCGCCACCGCGCTGATCGATACCGGCAGCCGCATGGACGAAGTCATCTTCGAAGAGTTCAAGGGCACCGGCAACTGCGAAATCCAGCTCGACCGCAAGGTGGCCGACAAGCGCATCTATCCGGCCATGGACATCTTGAAGTCCGGCACCCGCAAGGAAGACCTGCTGGTTTCCAAGCAGGATCTGCAGAAGATCTTCGTGCTGCGCCGCATCCTGGCGCCGATGGGCACCACCGACGCAATCGAGTTCCTGATCGACAAGCTCAAGCAGACCAAGACCAATGCCGATTTCTTCGATTCGATGAACACGTAAGAGGACTGGCGAGGGCCAACGGCCAACTGCTTGCGCTGCCCCTCATCCGCCTGCCGGCACCTTCTCCCCGTATAGTGACGGGGAGAAGGGAGATGGCCGCAACCTCGGCGCTCGTTCTGCTGCGTTGAAAATTGGCGAAACCGTCCATGACGGCGTCTTTCTCCCCGTCCCTATACGGGGAGAAATGCCCGGCAGGGCAATGAGCGACTATCTGTGGTGTCAAGTTGCATTGGCGAACTCCATGCGCGCATCGCGTGCTTTTGCATTGA
>NZ_RZQY01000659.1:0-3378 GCF_003998575.1 Mesorhizobium sp. M7A.F.Ca.CA.001.10.2.1
TAATCGCCGTCGTCCTCGTCCTTGAAGACGATGCCGAGGAATTCGTCGCCGACATAGACCTCGGCCGAATCGTCCTTGCGCGGCCGTGCCTTGACCTCGAGCTTGGGGTTCTGGAAGACGCGCTTGAAATAGGCGTCCAGCTTTCTGATTTCGTCCGGCTTCAACAGTCTTCTCCGATCATCGGGCTTGCTCGTTCGAACGCGCTTCTGGCACGTCGACAATGGCGATGTAAAGGCAAGCGGCCTGATAAGGCGAGACAACCGCCCGCTCCTGCCCGCGGCCGGAATCCGACAGCAGACGACGGCGCCGTGAAAATCAGATGTCGAAACTGACGACCTGATCCATCGTCTGCGACGGCAGAAGCTGGTCCATCTGGCGCGACGGCTGATCGCAGCCGGTCTCACCGACGACGCGGGCCGGCACGCCGGCAACCGTCTTGTTGTGCGGCACAGGCGACAGCACCACCGAGCCGGCCGCTATCTTCGAGCAATGGCCGATTTCGATGTTGCCGAGGATCTTGGCGCCGGCGCCGATCAGCACGCCGTAGCGGATCTTGGGGTGGCGGTCGCCGCCGGCCTTGCCGGTGCCGCCCAGCGTCACGCCATGCAGGATCGACACGTCGTCCTCGATGACAGCGGTCTCGCCGACCACGAGGCCGGTGGCGTGGTCGATGAAGATGCCCTTGCCGATGCGGGCGGCGGGGTTGATGTCGGTCTGGAAGACCGAGGACGAGCGGCTCTGCAGATAGAGCGCGAAATCCTTGCGCCCCTGGTTCCACAGCCAATGCGCCAGCCGATGGGTCTGGATGGCGTGGAAACCCTTGAAATAGAGCACAGGCATGATGAAGCGGTCGCAGGCCGGATCGCGATCGTAATAGGCCTGGATGTCGACACGCACCGTCGTCGGCCACTCCTTGTCGTCGGCCAGCATGGACTTGAAGGTCTGGCGGATGAGATCGGAGCCGATGTCCTGGTGCGCCAGCCGCTCGGCCAGCCGATGAATGACTGCTTCTTCCAGGCTGTCCTGGTTGAGGATGGTCGAATAGAGGAATGCAGCGAGCAGCGGGTCGCGGTTGACAGCCTCCATGGCCTCGTCGCGGATCGAACGCCAGATCGGATCGACCGGCTTCAATGCGCTGTGTCGGGAAATGCTGATGCTGTTCATCGCCGTCTCGTCCTGCGTCCTGCCTGGCTTGCCTGTTGTGCTTGCCTGTTGCCTGGCCGCACATATAAGCCAGATCATAGCACGATTGAACTCAATTTTCCTTAGTGCTTTGTCAAATGGATTTGGTTCGCGGGAATTCAAGCAGCCATGGAAAACGAACCCTTGATCGACGACGCGCTGAAAAGCGAGCTTTCGGCGCTCTACCGGGCACAGGGCCGCCACTACCACAACCTTGCCCATATCGAGGCGATGCTGGCACTCGCTGGCGACTATCGAGGATTGCTCGGCGACCCCGAGGCGATCGAAGCGGCGATCTGGTTCCACGATGCCATCTATGACAGCAAGGCCAAGGACAATGAGGCGCAAAGTGCTGCCCTTGCCGAGAAAAAGCTGGCGGGCCGCGCAAATCCTTCACGCCTCAACCGCATCTCGGCAATGATCGTCGCCACCGCCACGCACCAGGTGCCGCCGTTCGAAGACGCGGCGGCCACACGGGACGCAAGTCTTTTCCTGGATATGGATCTGTCGATCCTGGGAGCCGCGCCGGACGCCTTCGACGCCTATGAGCGCGCCGTGCGGCGCGAGTACCACTGGGTGGAGGAGCCAATGTGGCGGGCCGGACGCAGTGCTGTCCTGAAGACTTTCCTCGCCCGCCCGCACATCTTCCACACTGAAGAGTTTCGCCAGCGCTTCGAACCGCAGGCCAGGGAAAACATGACGCGGTCATTGCAGGCCCTGCAAACCTCTTTGTGATCTTCGCCGGTGGCGCGCTTGCATGTCGCCCTATCCCGCCACGGGCGTTGCATCGAACAATGCACCGAGAAACGCCTGAACAAGCGAGCGCTGGGCGTCGGTCTTGCGATAGGCGACGCGGTGTATGGAACTGAACGAATAGGCCCTTGGCTTGATCGCCCGCATGTCTCCGGCGGCGACCCAGGGATCGGCAAAATGGCATGGCAGAAAGCCGATGAAGTTGCCCGACAGGATCAGCATCAACTGCGCTTCCATGTGCACGACCGATGCACTCGCCTTGGGATGGCCGACCAGGTAGAGGTCGTCGAAATGTCGATAGCTGCGCACCGAGAACCGCGCGGCATCGACGGCGCCTTGATCGATCCTTGAATCGGGCATCGCAAAGAGCGGATGCCGGCGGCCGCAATAGAGAAGATGCGGTTCGCCGCAATAGTCGCGATAGACAACCCCAGGCGCTTTCTGCGACAGCGGCCCGATGACAACGTCGCGACCGCCATCGGCAACTTGTTGCTCGAGTTCGGACGGCGTACCCACCGAAAGGTCGATGAAGACGTCGGAATCGGGCCCCATGAAGCGGCTGAGCGCGTGCTGGATACCCAGTTCGCCACTGGTGAAGACCCCATCCGACGTGCCGACCCGCAAGCGGCCCGACAGGCTGCCGCTGGCTGCATTGATGCGATGTCCGAAATCGTCAAGGTCGCGGAACAGCCTCTGCGCCGCATCGTAGGTTGCCTGTCCAACCTCGGTCAGGCGGAATTGCTTGCGCCCGCGATGGCAGAGTTGGGCACCGATGCGTTTCTCCAGCTCCGCCAGATGCGTGCTCAGCGTCGGCTGTGACAGGTTGAGCGTGATTTGCGCAGCGGCGAACCCGCCTGAATCGGCCAGCGCCACGAAAACGCGCAGCAGGCGGATATCGATATTGTCCAGCCGGCGCATGCCATTCCCCATGATGCACAGAACGATACATCGATGTTATTCGATGTATCGTTCTAAATAAACTCATTTACATCAATGTCAGAAATCGCGAGCCTGTACGGAACAAAATTGGGGAACAATCATGAAACCGTTACCAGGCACCGCCTTGTCCGCAGCCCTGCTGCTCGCCAGTTCGCAGCTCGCCCTCAGCGCCGACCAGATCCGCATCCTGGCGCCGACATGGCTGGGATTTGCGCCTGTCCATATCGCCAGCGACCTTGGCTGCTTCACCGCCAAGGGCCTTGATGTCAGCATCAAGTTCGAGGATGACCTGACCAACGTCATGGCGGCGATGGCGCGCGGCGACATCGAGATGCAGATGCGCTCGGTCGGCGAATATCAGGGCCGCCCGCGCGACGCCTCGACGCCCGGCATCATCATCGGCACGATCGACGAATCCGTCGGTGGCGACGGCGTCATCACCGATGACAAGATCAAGTCCGTTGCCGATCTGAAGGGCAAGGTCGTCGCGGCCGAGCCCAACAT
>NZ_RZQY01000065.1:0-15572 GCF_003998575.1 Mesorhizobium sp. M7A.F.Ca.CA.001.10.2.1
GTGCAGCCTGCCGCCAGCGCATAGGCCGTCAGCGGTGTTTCACTTGCCGGCTTCAGGACGACAGTGCAGCCTGCCGCCAGCGCATAGGCCGTCAGCGGTGTTTCACTTGCCGGCTTCAGGACGACAGTGCAGCCTGCCGCCAGCGCCGGCGCGATCTTGCGGGTCGCCATAGCGGCCGGAAAATTCCACGGTGTGATCAGCACGCAAATTCCGATCGGCTCATAATCGACCACGATGCGATTGCTGCCGGAGGGCGCGGTGCCGAACTCACCGGTGATGCGGACCGCTTCCTCAGCATTCCAACGGAAGAACTCGGCGGCGTACGCCACTTCGCCGCGCGCGTCGCGCAACGCCTTGCCGTTCTCCAGCGAGATCAGCATGGCAAGCGTTTCCGAGCGTTCGACCATCAGTTCGAAACAACGCCTGAGGATTTCCGAGCGTTTGCGCGGCGCCGTCTCCCGCCATCCTTTGGCCGCCTTGGCCGCCGCCTCGACGGCGGCGGTGGCGTCCTCGACCGTCGCATCGGGAACTGCCGCGATCACCGCCCCGGAGGAGGGATCGACGACATCGATGAGCCGACCGTCGGAGGACGGCCGCCAAGTGCCGTCGATGTAAAGTCCGTGCGAAAAACCGCGCACGTCATAGCCATCCTGGTCGAGTTGCTGAGCCTTCAAATTCATCGCTTTGTTCCGTTTTTCACATAACGCAGGCGGCGAGGTCGCCGTCATGGGCAGCCTGGACGAGGCGTCGCATCGTGCCGAGATCGAAGGCACGCGGATTGTTCTTGATCAGGCGGTCGATGCCGAGCGCTTGCTCGGCTGTCCAGTCAAGCTTATCGGCGGGGAGGCCTAAATCCGCCAGTGTCGGCGTAATACCGATCGCCGCGAACAATCGCCTGATCTCCTCGATTGTGGCGGCTGCCATCTCGGCGGCGGTTCTGGCCTTGGTCTCCAAGCCAAGTGCCGCGCCGATCTCTGCCATCTCGTGAGCGGCGACGCGGCTGTTATAGGTCATCACGTAAGGCATCATTGTCGCCACGCCCAAACCATGGGCGGTGTGGGTGAGGGCGCCTGCCGGGTATTGCACGGCATGCGCCGCCGCCGTGCCGGCGGTGCCGAATGCGCAGCCCGCCGCGAGCGCGCCCATCATGACATCGGCGCGCGCGTCGGCATCGGTGCCGTCGCCGCAGGCTTTCTCCAGGCTCCGACCAAGCAGTTTTATGGCGAGCAACGCGAAATGGTCGGTCAGCGCAGTCTTGCCGATGAAGACATGCTGTTGCGGCAGATTGGGGTCTTCACCGCGCCGCATGGCGGTGAAGGCCTCGATCGCATGGGTCAGCGCGTCAGCGCCGGCGATCGCGGTCAGGCCAGGCGGACAGGTCATTGTCAACTCGGGATCGCACAGAGCGACGGCGGCGATAAGGTGAGGGCTCGATATGCCCACCTTGAGCGTCCGGTCCGGGTCGGAAATCACCGCGACCGGCGTCACCTCGGAGCCGGTGCCGGCCGTGGTGGGCACGGCGATCAGCGGCAGTGTCGGACCCGGCACCTTGAACTCCCCGTAATAGTCCTGGAGCTTGCCGCCATGGCTGAGAAGCAGGGTGGTGCATTTGGCGAAATCGAGACAGCTGCCGCCGCCGATGCCGATCACAATGTCCGGTCTGAACCCCTTCGCTTCCTCGACACAGATGCCGACCGTGTCGCGTGGCACGTCGGGCAGAACATGATCATGCACCAGAACCTCGATCGAGGCTGACTGAAGGGACTTGATGATGTCGGCGAATACCATTGTGCCCGCGAAACGCTCATCGGTGCAGACCAGCGCGCGTCGGCCGAACCGGGCGGCGACCGTCGGCAGCACATGGCGCTGCCCTTTCCCGAACAGGATTTCACGCGGCAACCGCAGGGCGGCGAAGAGGGTCATGATCGGTCCTTTGACGGCGGCTGACTGGAAACGGAGGCATTGAACTGGGCTTGGATCGGACGGTCTAAGAGCGTGTCTCTCGCCCCTACAAAATATCCGCTTTAAAATCGTATAGGATATAGGATTGCATCGACGGAACCATCGTGTTAGCAGTCCTCACTGTCAAGAGGCAAAATATGCAGACCGCAAACTTACCCGACCCAAGCGACGCCACCATTGGAGCTGGTCGCATCCAGCGCGCCAACAGTCTCGTCGAAGATGTCTATGAAGCCATCTTCGCGCAGTTGATGGCGCTGAAAATCCCGCCAGGCTCACGCATTACAGTCGATAGCCTGGTCAAGGAATTCAACGTCTCGCACACGCCGATCCGCGAAGCCCTTGGCCGGCTCGAAGGCGAAGGCCTCGTGCTCAAGACGCATTTGATCGGTTATCGTGCCGCACCCCAGATCACCCGGCGCCGTTTCGACGAATTGTACGAAATGCGTCTGCTGCTCGAACCGCACGGCGCCGCGAAGGCCGCCGCAATGATGGACGAGGCCAAGTTCAATGTGTTGCTCGAAGCCGCCGGCGTGATGTCACGCCGCGAAGGCAAGGATGATCGCGTACGCTATTCGAACTTCGCCAGGCAGGATGCGATCTTCCACGACAAGATCTTGGAGTTTTCTCAAAACGAACTCATCCGCGAGACGTTGAGCCACCAGCACACGCACTTCCACATCTTCCGCCTGATGTTTCATGCACGTGTGACCGAAGAGGCACTTGACGAACACGAGGCGATTCTTGCCGCGTTCGGCTCTGCCGATCCCGATGCCGCCGCAAAGGCGATGCGCATCCATATAGAGCACTCGCGCGATCGCCTGCTCCCGGCATTCGATTGAGGTCGGAACGGATGTCCATTGCCGCGAATATCGCCGGGGAGGGCGGGAGCACGTTGTCCAGCAATGCGCATGGTTCGCTCGAACCGGTGCTGCGCGCCCAGCAATTGTCCAAGCAATACGGCCCGGTGACGGTGTTGTCGGACATCACCCTAGACGTCCTGCCCGGTGAGATCCACGCCATCATTGGCGAGAACGGTGCCGGCAAGTCGACGTTGATGCGGCTGCTGTCCGGCTATGTCGAGCCAAGCCACGGCACATTGTCGATGAACGGACATGCGGTGAAATTTGCCAAGCCCAGCCAGGCACAGGATGCCGGTATCGCTTTGGTTCACCAGGAGATCCTGCTCGCCGAGGGGCTCACGGTCACCGACAATCTGTTTCTCGGGCGAGAGCTTTCGCGTGGCCTTGTCGTGGATGACCGCACCATGCGCCGGCTGGCGGCCGAGAAACTGGAGCAGATCGGCTGCGCGGTCTCGCCAAGGGCACTGGTGCGCGACGTCTCGCTGGCAGACCGGCAGATGGTGCAGATCGCTCGCGCTCTGCTTGACGACTATAAATTGGTTATCTTCGACGAGCCGACCGCCGTTCTGACCGGTGGCGAGGTCGAGCGCCTGCTGGAGATCGTCCTGCGACTGAAGGCTCACGGCATCGCCGTGCTGTATATCAGCCACCGGTTGGACGAGGTGCAACGGGTGGCCGACAAGGTGACCGTTCTGCGCGACGGCAAGATGGTCGGCATCTATCCCGGCAAGACGCTGAGCCAGATGGATATGGCGCGGCTGATGGTCGGTCGCGAACTGGCCGCACTCTATCCTGAAAGGACCGCAGCGCCTTCGGATGTACCGATGCTGAGCGTGAGGAACGCCTCCGTTCCCGGCTATGCGGAGGACGTGTCGTTCACGGTCCACAAAGGCGAGATCCTCGGGTTCGCCGGCATGGTCGGCGCTGGCCGAACCGAACTCTTCGAGGGCATTATCGGCCTGCGCCCGGCGGCCGCCAAGGTCGAACTTGAGGGCAAGTCGATCCATTTCCAATCGCCGCGCGCGGCGATCGACGCCGGCGTCGGTTACCTGACCGAGGATCGCAAGGGCAAGGGACTGCTGCTGCAGGAGCGCTTGGCGCCTAACCTGACGCTGTCGGCGCTCGGTGTGTTCCATCCCGGCCTCTCGATGGGTCGGCGCCGCGAAGCGGAGGCCCTGGAACAGGCCGTGGAGGCATATGACATCAGGCTGAAGAGCCTCGGCGCCAAAGCGGGCCAGCTTTCCGGGGGCAATCAGCAGAAGCTGCTGCTGGCGAAGGTGCTGCTGACCGATCCTTCGGTGGTCATTATCGACGAGCCCACGCGTGGCATCGACATCGCCAACAAGGCGCAGATCTATGCCTTCATCCAGGAGCTTGTGGCGAAGGGCAAGGCCTGCATCGTCATCTCTTCGGAGATGCAGGAATTGATCGGCATCTGCGACCGCATCCTGGTGATGCGCGAAGGCCGCATCACCGGCGAGGTCAGCGGCGCCGAAATGACCGAAAGCAACGTGGCGGTACTGGCGACCAGTGGCCCCAAGCCAGGGCCAAAAGCCAAGGGAGGCACAGAATGGCTGTCATGACCGAATCCGCACCCGGGCGTCGCGCCCTGGATCTCAATGTCAGTTGGACCGACGTCGGACCCTTCCTTGCGCTGGCGGCCCTCCTGGTCGTGGGTTACCTCATCAACCCCGATTTCCTGTCCGCCACCAATCTCGCCAACGTCATCACTCGCAGCGCCTTCATCGCCATTATCGCGGTCGGCGCGACATTTGTGATCTCGTCCGGCGGGCTCGATCTTTCCGTCGGCTCGATGGCCGCCTTCATCACCGGCATCACCATCATGTTCATGAACACGGTGGCGCCGCATGCCGGTATCTGGGCTATTCCCGCCGGCATGGCGGTGGCGATCCTGGTCGGCCTGCTGTGCGGGCTTGCCAACGGCCTCATCGTCACGGTCGGCAGGATCGAACCGTTTATCGCAACGCTGGGCACGATGGGGATTTTCCGGGCGCTGATAACCTATCTGACCGACGGCGGCACGATACCAATCGACCGATCGCTGCGCGAGGCCTACCGGCCTGTCTATTTCGGCACGGTTGCCGGCATCCCGGTTCCAATCCTCATATCCATCGCCGTCGCCGCGGTCGCATCCTTCATCCTGTACAAGATGAAATACGGCCGCAAATGCGCGGCGGTCGGCGCCAATGAGGATGTCGCCCGTTATTCCGGCATCTCGGTGATCAGGACACGGACCGTCGCCTATATCGTCCAGGGTGTCTGCGTGGCCATTGCCGCGATCTGCTACGTGCCGCGCCTGGGCGCCGCAACGCCGACGACCGGACAGCTTTGGGAACTGCAGGTCATCACCGCAGTGGTAATCGGCGGCACCGCGCTGCGCGGCGGCAAGGGCCATGTGTGGGGAACAGTCGCCGGCGCCGTCATCCTGGAGCTCATCGCCAACCTCATGGTGCTGTCGGACTTCGTCTCCGAATACCTCGTCGCCGCTGTTCAGGGCGTCATCATCATCATCGCCATGCTCATCCAGCGGTTTTCGAATTCGAAATAGCGCCGCGTCCGGACCACGCGGATCAACGTTCTTGTAGGTCCAAGGGAGAAGACAATGTTCAGTAGAAAATGGATTGCGGCGGCGACACTTGGCGCGCTGCTGCTGGCCGGCCAGGCCATGGCGCAAGACACGAAGGTCATCGCGGTGTCGATACCGGCAGCCGACCACGGTTGGACGGCGGGCATCGTCTATCACGCACAAGCGGCGGCCAAGGAAATCAATGCCGCGTTCCCGAACGTCGAAGTGGTCGTGAAGACGTCGCCGTCCGCGGCGGAGCAGGTCAGCGCGCTTGAGGACCTGTCGGCCAGCCGCAAGCTGGACGCTTTGGTGATCCTGCCTTACAGCTCGGAAGAGCTGACTCAGCCGGTCAAGGCTATCAAGGACATGGGCACGTTCATCACCGTCGTCGATCGCGGTCTGACTGACGCCTCCGTCCAGGATCTTTACCTCGCCGGCGACAATATCGCGGTTGGCACCAACACAGCCAAGTTCATGATCGACAAGCTCGGCGGCAAGGGCGACGTCGTTGTGCTGCGCGGCATTCCGACCGTCATCGACGACGAGCGCATCAAGGGCTTCCAGGACACGATCAAGGGTACGAACCTGAAAGTCCTCGACATCCAGTACGCGCATTGGAACAGCGACGAGGCCTTCAAGCTGATGCAGGACTATTTGGCCAAGTACCCGCATATCGATGCGGTCTGGGCCAATGACGACGACATGCTGCTTGGCGTGCTCGAGGCGGTCAAGCAATCGGGCCGGACCGATATCAAGCTGGCGCTCGGTGGCAACGGCATGAAGGACATCGTCAAGAAGGTGATCGACGGCGACGCCATGACGCCGGTCGAGACGCCATATCCGCCGTCGATGATCAAGACCGCGATCTACATGACCGTCGCCAACCTGATCGGCCAGGCACCCGTCCGTGGCACCGTCAAGCTCGACGCGCCGTTGATCACCCAAGCCAACGCCAAGGAATACTATTTCCCTGACTCGCCATTCTAACCCTATCCGATTTCACCGAAAGGCAGGGCGCGGTCTGCGCCTTGCCTAGCTCAAACACTGAGAGGAAGAGCCATGCCAGGCAAAAAGATACTGATGCTGACCGGTGAGTTCACCGAAGAATACGAAATCTTTGTCTATCAGCAAGCCATGGAAGCCGTCGGCCACACCATCCACGTGGTATGCCCGGACAAGAACGCCGGAGATCTGATCAAGACCTCGCTGCACGACTTCGAGGGCGACCAGACCTACACCGAAAAGCTCGGCCACTATGCGCTGATCAACAAGACTTTCTCGGAAGCTGAGAGGCAGCTCGATCAATATCATGCCGTCTACTGCGCGGGCGGCCGCGGCCCGGAATACATCCGCACCGACAAGCGCGTGCAGGCGATCGTGCGCCATTTCCACGAGGCCAAGAAGCCGATCTTCACCATCTGCCACGGTGTGCAGATCCTGATCGCTGTCGACGGCGTGGTGCGTGGCAAGAAGGTCGCAGCACTCGGCGCCTGCGAGCCTGAAGTGACACTGGCGGGTGGCACCTATATCGACCTGTCGCCGACCGAGGCCTATGTGGACGGGACAATGGTTTCTGCCAAAGGCTGGACGGCGCTTGCTGCGTTCATCCGCGAATGTTTGAAGGTGCTGGGAACGGAAATCCGCCACGCGTAAGCTTCTGGAACCGACGCATTCCCCAAGGGATGCGTCGGTTCTCTTCAATAGCGCCTCCATATCCATATCAATTCGGTCGGGATCGCGGCTGTCGAGCGCACCGGTATAGGCGAGATGCTCAAGGAGTGCCGCCTGGTTGCGCTGCTTTCGTCCTTCTTGTGCTGGCGCGCGGCGCTGTTTCGGCGTCCGGATTAGAGGTCGTGTCGTCGACCGTGCGGCCCGTCGTCGCCCCAAGCGATCACGCTCGGTGCCGAGGTCCGGTGACAAGTTCCCACAAAACCTTCTGACGACCGTTCGATCGGCGCTCAGGCGCGACGTCACCATGAAAGCGGGATGCGCCTGAGTTCAGGCCTGCGTCAGTCAAGCTGGCATCGCGGGCAAATGGTCTCCCGGCGTCCGGGTTGGTCATCGGCCTGACGAAAAGAACGGCGTCTAGGAACGATTCCGGCCGGCTGCCGTTGCCTAACATTAGATATCTCTTATGGAAGTTGCGAAAATGCCGCTGTGTCAGAATCTATGCCCTCTTGAAATGACGTTCAAATGCCCGCGTTGCGGATTGGCTTTGCTGAAACCCGGGCGCTGGTTTCAGGTTGCATCCAAATATCGCTGCGAGGGGTGTCACAGCGAAATCCGGATTACTTATCCCGACAAGATTGCACTGTTCCAGAAGTATGCGGCGCAGCGCGAGGGTCCACCTCCGCCAAAGTATAGCTCAGTCCTGACCAAGTCATTCAGCGGCTAGGCCATGGTCCTGCCAGGGCGGCGGGGCGACTGAACGCTGACTGCCGGCGGCAGGGTTGCCTATTGCATGGAACGAAATCCGTTCCCTGCGGTTGGAAGGTCATGCCTCCAGCTACACGCAATTGAACCGGCCATGCCCTGCAGTCAGGAGCAGTGATGCAAACATACCTGGTAGAGCAAATGGAAGGGGACGACGTGGTTGCGGCGAGTAATGTCAATGCGTCCAGCCCGTTCACGGCGGCGACTATATCAACAGGACGCCAGGTTACCCTGAGGACATGGGAAAACAACTGGGTTCGTGTCACGGATGAGCTTGGAGGGGAAGTATTCGCATACTGCTTCGTTTCAGGCACTGGCGAAGCGGACCGCAGCGCACAGCCCGACACTTCGGTAAGGTAGCACAGCCGAGCGAGCGCAGGCTGGCATGCTCAACTTCGAACGATTTAAGCGATCAAGACCGCCTCGCGCATCATCCGAATGATTGATGAAAAGATCATGCCGCGGGGCGATAAGCGGCAACAATCCTAGCGTGGGGCCCTTATGTCTCTGGCGCATTTAGAATCTTCGAGGGCGATTCAAACGGTGCAGACTGACTACCAAGCGGTGGTCTCTTGTCGATGGTCAAAAGTTCCCGATCATGCTCTTGACGAGGGCGGGCCCGTTCTACGTCTGCATCAACGGATGGGAACTGGCTTCGTCGATATTCCGGTCTTTGATCACCTGAGGGAAATCGCCGGGCGTTATTCCGAAAAATTAGCCGCCAGCGACGGCACCAACCGACTGACCTATTCCGAGCTTTTTCGGGCGGTCGAGGCCTTGGCCAGCCGGATTGAAGCCGTCGTCCCCGACGGAAATGCGGTTGGAATACTTCAGGCCAACTCGGTCTGGTACACCGTTGCGATGCTGGCCAGCATGGCATCCGGTCGACCGTCGGTGCCGCTTAACGTGCGAGATCCGGACTCGCGCATCAACGAAATCGTCGCCGACGCGAGGCTCTCCGCCATAATTGGCGACAAAGGCCTCCACGGCCTTGATCTGCCCCAGCACGTTGCCCGGATCGAGATAGCGCAATCGTTGCAGGCAACGCTTCGTCCAGCTGGACACCGTACCGTTTCTGTCGATGCACCGGCAATCGTGCTTTATACCTCCGGCAGCACGGGCCGCCCCAAGGGAATTGTCAACAGCCAGCGGAGCTTGCTGTGCCGGGTGCAGCAATATGTCGACGCGTGCCACATCAATGCGCAGGATGTTTTCTTGCCCATGACCGGCCCGGCAACCATCGCCGGTTGTCGGGAAATACTTGCCGCTCTTCTTACGGGTGCTACGTTGCAGCTTGTGGAGGTCGAAGCCGTCGGCCTACGCGCGGTTCGCGGCCGCATGCAATCGGAAGGCGTGACGATCACCTATCTGGTGCCGGCATTGCTTCGCGCTCTCCTGGCGGATGAGCCCGCGGACGCCTTTGGTTCACTCAGGGTTGCCCGAATTGGAGGCGAGAAGGTGTCCTCGACCGACATCCGCCTGGTGCGCAAGGCTGTCCCGCCAACTTGCCTGGTGCAGATCGGCTATTCATCGACGGAAACGACTGGATCGCAGTGGTTCTTGCCGCACGATTGGCCGGAATTCGATTCCTCAGCTCCCGTCGGTTGGCTGCTTCCGGGTATCAGCTTCGCAGTGGTCGATGAAGAGGGTTACCCGGTTCAGCCCGGCAAGATCGGAGAACTGTTGATCAGAAGCCCGTATGTCGCACTCGGATATTGGGAAAATGGGGCAGTCGTTCCGTTTGAAATAGATCCCGACGACCAGACGCTTCGTATCTTTGCGACGGGCGATCTTGTGCAAATTGGGAGTGATGGCCTGTTGCGGATCATCGGTCGCAAAGGGCGCCAGATAAAGGTCAATGGGCGGCGCGTTGAGCCGGCCGAACTCGAACGGGTTCTGCGTGGCGCGCCGTCGGTGAAGGATGCCGTGGTTATCGTCACCCCGGCGAATGAACTGGTTGCGTTCGCCGTCCCGCACGGCGGGGCGGGAGCCAGTTTTTGCGACGAGCTGCGCCAACTTGCCAGGACAAAATTGCCGCCGGCGCTTTGCCCGCTGCGGCTCCATGCAAGCGCCGAGATACCGCGACTGGCCAGCGGAAAGATCGATATGGCAATGCTGGCTGCAATCGACCTTTCGGTTCGGGAAACAACGCCCCCACCGCAAATCCCCCATGCGGGAAATGAAGTTCCGGCTCATCAGATCGTACGGCGTGCCTGGACCAAGGTCCTCAAGACGCGGGTCGCCCTGGGCTGCTGGGATGAAGCGGGGGGAGATTCGCTGAAGCTGCTGCATTGCGTGATGGAAATCGAAAGCGCGATCGGGCAGGAGCTCGGATTGGAAGCCTTCACGGTTGGAATGAGCTTCGATGAGATGGTTGCAGCGGTCATTTCCGCTCAAGGAGGCGGCGAGCACGCGCCTGCCTGGAAACACGAGCCTCCACTGCTTTTCCTTTTCCCCGGTTCGGTCGGCTATGGTCCGAGCCTTGCTTCGTTCGCATCGGCAATAAGCAAGGTCGCCAGGGTGTCTCCCATCAGATATCCGGCCCTGGGCATGATCCTGCAAGGTCAGAACACTGTCGCCGCAATGGTCGAAGCTGCAATCGATCATATCAACCGCGTGCAGCCTACCGGCTGTGTTCGCCTGCTTGGCCACTCGCTCGGAGGAGCGGTCGCTTTTGAGGTTGCCGCGCGTCTGCTTGATCAAGGGCGAGCGGTAGCGTTCACGGGCATTCTGGATACCAGTCTGGTTGGCGAGCGCAGCAAGCGTTGGGAGACCATTACCCGGACATTTCACCGGATCCGAACCAATCGTATATCGGCTAGTCGGGTGGCGTGCCGCGCGCTTGCCAAGGTCGCGGTCAAAATGCACTGCGAATCCCGGCTTGCCAGCTTCCTCGACCGCTATGCCGAGGGTCAGTTCAACCCGACGAGCTTCAGAACCAAACTGGAACTGCAGGAGGTTCTGCGGGCGCGCGCCTTCTTCCGATGGCTGGCAGAACCCAGGCCGATACTGCCGATCACCGGCACCTTGTTCCGTTGCGCGCGGCCCGGAATGCCGCTTGCACTCGGGTGGGACCGGGCATTCGTCCATCTGGACGTCATTCCGATCGCCGGCACTCACATCGACATGGTCGTGGAGCCCCATCTGACCATCAATCGCCCGCTCATCGAAAACGCTGTGACCGAGACCTACTCTTCAGTCGAGTCACGCCAACAGGAGGCAGTGTCATCGACCTGATCGGGGAATTCAGCAGCGATGTGTTGGCGCTCGATGCCCGGCTGGAGATCGATCGCATCGTCGAGACTTTGCGCGAGCAGGTTCTCGGCACACAACGGCGTCGCGGAGTGGTCGTCGGGCTCTCCGGAGGCATCGACAGTTCGGTCGTCGCAACGCTGTGCGCACGGGCGTTCGGGAAGGACAAGGTGCTCGGCCTGTTCATGCCGGAGCGCCATTCGTCAGGCGACTCGTTGAGGCTTGGCCGCAGTGTCGCCGGGCAGCTTGGCATCGACACAATCCTTGAAGATATCGAGCCGGCGCTTGAAGGCATCGGCGCATACGCCCGACAGATCGAGGCCATCCGAACTGCCGTCCCTGGATATGGCGAAGGCTGGAAATGCAAGCTGGTCATGGCATCGGTGCTGGAGAGCAGCGGCCTCAATATCACGCGCCTTACGGTCGAGGATCCGCACGGAAAGATCGACACCGTGCGTCTGTCGCCGGCGGCTTACCTGCAGATCGTCGCTGCCACCAACTACAAGCAGCGGGTTCGCAAGATGACCGAGTATTATCATGCGGACCGCCTCAACTATGCAGTGGCAGGCACGCCAAACCGGCTCGAATATGACCAGGGCTTCTTCGTCAAACAGGGCGACGGCATCGCCGATGTGATGCCTATCGTCCATCTCTACAAGACCCAGGTTTACCAGCTGGCGGAGTATCTCGGTATTGACAATGAGGTCCGAACAAGGCCGCCGACCACGGACACGTTTTCCATGGCGCAAACCCAGGAGGAGTTCTACTTCGCTTTGCCCTATCAGTTGATGGATTTGTGCCTCTATGGCATGAATCACGGAATTTCGGCCGGCGTGGTTGCCGCCGCCGCTGGCCTCACCGCCGAGCAGGTCGAGAAGGTCTATAAGGATATCGTCAGCAAACGCCGCGCCGCCCGCTATCTTCACGCACGGCCGCAGCTGCCCGCTGCGATGGACAGGGATTGACCCATGTGCGGCATCGCCGGAATTGTGGCGCTGAACGCGGCTGCGGAGCCTCCTTCACGAGCCGCGCTTCTACGAATGGCAGCCGCGCTCTCCCATCGAGGTCCGGACGAAAGCGGCCTTTACCGCGACAGGCGAGCGGGGCTGGCGCATACCCGCCTGTCGGTCATCGATCTCTCGACCGGACAGCAGCCTCTCGCCGACACAGGCAATACCACCTGGATCGTCTTCAACGGCGAGATCTTCAATTACGTCGAGCTGCGTGACCAACTCATAGCCCTGGGACATCGTTTCCGCACCCGCAGCGATACGGAGGTCGTCGTGCATGCCTACCGCGCCTGGGGTGTGGGCGCGTTCGAGCGGCTGAACGGGCAATGGGCACTCGCCATTTGGGACTCGCTGATAGGCCGCCTCGTCCTGTCGCGCGATCGGTTCGGCATCTGCCCGCTGCATTTGTGCGAACACGCTGGCCGCCTGCATTTCGCCAGCGAAGTTAAGGCCATCTTCGCAGCCGACCCGGCGATACCGCGGGCCTTCGATCCGGCGGGGGTCGACCAGACTTTCACGCTGTGGACGGTCGTACCGCCGCAAGGCGTATTTCAGGGGATACAGGAACTTACCCCCGGCCATGTCCGCATCTATGACAATGGCAGCGTTCGTGAGCACGCTTTCTGGAAACCTTGCTATCCCGAGAGCGAGGACCTGGCCCATGGCACCTTCAGGGGCTCGCTGGAGGATGCGGTGGACGAAGTGCGCGGCGCCTTGCAGGCCGCGACGGCGCTTAGAATGGTCAAGGCGGACGTGCCGGTCGGCTGCTACCTTTCCGGCGGGCTCGACAGCTCACTTGTCGCCATGCTCGGGAGGCGCTTCGCCGGCGCGCCGCTCCAGACTTTCTCGTTGCGTTTTGCTGACGCCGAATATGATGAAACCCGTTACCAGCGGCTGGTTGCCGGTGCGAGCGGCGGCGAGCACCACGAGGTGATGGTTTCGCGCGGTGACATCGCCGACATCTTCCCGGATGTGATCCGTCATGCCGAGCGTCCGATTCTCAGGACCGCGCCGGCGCCGTTGTTCCTTCTCTCGAGGCTGGTGCGCGAACATGGCATCAAGGTCGTGCTGACCGGCGAGGGGGCCGACGAGATGTTCGCCGGCTACGACCTGTTCCGTGAAGGCAAGGTCCGCCGCTTCTGGGGGCGGCAGCCCGCATCCGCCCGACGCGCGCGACTGCTGGAACGCCTCTACCCCTATCTGAGCCGCTCGCCGGTCAAGCAGCAGGCGATGGCGCGCCAGTTCTTCGGACACGGTATCCATGCATTTGGCGCGCCCGGCTTCGCGCATGACACCCGCTGGCGCACCACCAGCGCCATCAAACGGCTGTTCTCGGCCGACATGCATGCCGAAGCGGCGCGCCACGACGCAGTGGCGGACCTGCTCTGCCGTCTGCCCGAAGAGTTTCCACGATGGGGTCCTCTCGCGCAGGACCAGTATCTTGAGATCAGGACGCTGATGTCGGGCTACCTGCTCTCCTCTCAGGGTGACAGGATGCTGATGGCCCACTCCGTCGAGGGGCGCTTCCCGTTCCTGGACGACAGGCTCGTGACCTTGGCGAATTCGCTACCGGCCGACTACAAGCTGCGCATTCTGGATGAGAAACACGTGCTGAAGCGTGTGGCGAAATCGATCGTCCCCGCGGAAGTCGTGGCCCGCAAGAAGCAGCCCTACCGGGCGCCCAACGCACTTTGCTTCATGGGCGATAGCGCACCCGCCTATGTCCGCGAAGCACTCTCTGAGACTGCCCTGCGCGCGGCGAATGTCTTTGATCCGAACTCGGTCGCGCGCCTGCTGGGCAAATGCGCTGCCAAGACCGGCGATGGCGATCTGTCCAACTCGGACAATATGGCGTTGGTCGGCGTGCTGTCGACGCAGCTCCTCCATCAGCAGTTTGTCGCAAGCCGTCCATCAAGCGGGCGTGCGGTCGACCTCAGGATAGATGTCGATCGCCTGCACAGGGAAGAGGTGCTGGTATGATGCATGGCGCCGTCCCTCTGCTGCACGACTACCTCAGCCATTCGGCCGGCCGGCTCGGCGACAAGGTGGCGCTGGTGTGCGGCGGGCACCGGCTCGCCTATGATGAGCTTGAGACACGTTCCAACGCGGTCGCCCATCATCTCGTCACGTCCGGGGTCGCCCCCGGTGACCGCGTCATGATCTTCGCCGACAACACCGTCGAGACCGTGGTCAGCTTCTGGGCGGTTCTCAAGGCGAGCGCCGTCGTGTGCGTCGTCAATCCGCTCACCAAGAGCGACAAGCTGGGGTATTTGCTCAACGATTGCCTGCCGGCGGCATTGATCACCGACAAACATTTGCAGCCGATCTTTACTGAACCGGCGCGTAACTGTCCGTCGCTGCGGCGGCTCATCGTCTCCGGTTCGGTGGACGTCGCCGAGCTCCGGGGATTGCCGCATGCCGTGCGCTGGGATGAGGCGGCTGCCGGCCACGGCAAAGCGCCGGCCCGCCGCCGCATCGATATCGATCTCGCAGCCATCATCTACACGTCGGGCTCGACCGGCGAACCCAAAGGCGTGATGCTGACGCACAGGAACATGATGGCAGCCTGCACGTCGATTGCCTCGTACCTCGAACTTGGCGAAGACGATGTGATCCTCAATGTCTTGCCCCTGGCCTTCGACTACGGCCTCTATCAGATGATAATGGCATTCCGTACCGGGGCGCGCTTGGTCCTCGAGCGCTCGTTTGCCTTCCCCGCACAGATACTTGCGATCATCGAAAGGGAGAGAGTTACAGGCTTTCCCGGCGTGCCAACCATCTTTGCCGCGCTGTCGGATCTCAAGACGCTGAAGGCAGATGATTTTGCAAGCATAAGGTATGTCACGAACACTGCCGCGGCACTGCCGCTCAAGCACATTCGCCTGCTCCAGGAACTGTTTGCCGATGCTCGCATCTATTCGATGTACGGCCTGACCGAATGCAAACGCTGCACTTATCTTCCGCCGGAAGATCTTGCGCGAAAACCGTTGAGCGTGGGGATCGCCATCCCGAACACCGAAATGTGGATTGTCGATGAGGATGACCGAAGGGTCGGTCCCAATGTCGTCGGCCAGCTGGTCATTCGCGGGGCAACGGTCATGAAGGGCTACTGGGGTAAGCCGGAGGCTACCGCGAGGAAGCTCAAGCCTGGCCCTTTGCCCGGCGAGCAGGTTCTGTACACCGGCGACTACTGCCGAATGGACGAGGAAGGGTACCTCTATTTTGTCGGCCGCAGCGATGAGATCATAAAATCGCGGGGAGAAAAGGTAGCGCCCAGGGAAGTCGAAAACGTGCTGATGGAAATCCCGGGAGTACGGGAAGCCGCGGTCGTTGGAGTTCCCGACGACCTGCTAGGGCAAGCAGTGAAAGCGTTTGTCGTCATGGAGCAAGGAACGATCATGGGCGAAAAGCAGCTGCGGATGGAATGTCAGAAGCGGCTGGAAAACTTCATGATTCCGAAGTCCATCC
>NZ_RZQY01000660.1:0-3360 GCF_003998575.1 Mesorhizobium sp. M7A.F.Ca.CA.001.10.2.1
GATCTGCACGTCGCGCACCCTCCAATCCGTCGGCAGCGACGGCATGACGATGGCAGTGGCGGCGCGGATTTCGCCGGCGTTGTAATTGGGCGTTTCCGCCTGCGATGGCATGCTCTCGCGCACCAGCGTCGTCCTGTGGGCCTGCACCGCCTCATCGACATAGGCGGGCGGCTGCGGCGAGGCGACGACCTTGGTCACCGACATCGGCCCGATGATGCCGTTTGCCAGCCAGCCGGCGGCGACGAAGCCGGCTACCGCCGCCGCGCGCTGCAACACGCCGAAGAGCCGGCCGCGGGCAAGCCCCCTCTCCAGCCGCCGCGCGGCATCGGCGGTCGCAGGGCGCGCCATGCCCTTGGAGCCGGCAAGCGCCACGCGCAGTTCATCGCGGGTCCTGAGATCCGACATCACACGCGCCGCCGCCTCCGGGCGAGCGGACAAGAATGCTTCGACCTCGATGCGGCGGGTGACGTCGACCTGGTCGTCGACATAGGCGTCGAGGTCGATATCGGTCACGGGATCGACAGTTGCGGTCATGACGGGCCTCCAACGATCCTGAGGTGGTTTTTTGCCTTCGCCGGCTCCTCCATCTCGCGCAGTGCGGCGCGCGCCCTGCCGATGCGGGACATCAGCGTGCCGAGCGGCACGCCGCTGGCATCGGCGGCCTGTTGATAGGAGAGGCCTTCGATGGCGACGAGGTGCAGCGCTGAACGCTGTTCTTCCGGCAGGCTGAAAAAAGCCTCGCGCACCTGCGCCAGGCGCACCGAATGTTCCTGTGGTGCCGGCGTGCTGCCGTCGGCCAGGTATCCAGCCTGTTCGACGCGCGACGCTTCGGACTTGCGGGACCGCATCTTGTCGATGAAGGTGTTGTGGACGATCGACAGCAGCCACGCGCGCAGGTTTCCGCCGGAGCGGAACGTGCTGCGCCGCTCATAAGCGCGCACCAGCGCGTCATGGACAAGATCCTCGGCGTCGGTGCTGTCGCGCGTCAGCGAGCGCGCATAGCGGCGCAGCGAACCGAGCTGTCCTATGATGTCAAAACGTGGCATTGACGGTTTCATGTCCTGTTTACGGAGCATGTGGGGATTTTAATCCCTGCCCTGCCAATTTTTTCCCTTCGGAGGACATCGTTCGAATGTAACGATTGTTGCCGGCATCAATTTTATCATTGGTATCGGCACGATGTGCGATGCCCGGTAGATCGTGCCTACTTCACACGCCTCTTCTCCAGCTTCCTCGCCAGCGTCCGGCGGTGCATGCCCAACCGTCGTGCTGTCTCGGAAATGTTGAAGTCGGCCTCCACCAGCATTTCGTGGATGCGCTCCCATTCGAGGTTCTTTATCGAGGTTGGTCGCTCGGCGAGCGGCACCGAAGCATTGCCCTCGACCTGGCCGAAAGCGGCTTCAATGTCGTCGGTGTTGGCGGGTTTGGCGAGATACTGGCAGGCGCCGAGCTTGATCGCCTCGACAGCGGTGGCGATGCTTGCAAAGCCGGTCAACACGACGATCCGCATTTCAGGATCGTGCTCGTGCAGCGCCCTGACGCATTCCAGGCCCGAGCCGCTGGCGAGCTTGAGATCGACGACGGCATATTGGAAGGCAACGGTGCCGATCAGCGCATGCACGCCGTCGACGCTCCGGCAGCTATGCGTTTCGTAATCACGCCGTTCGAAAGACCGGCGCAGTGCGTTGGCAAAGGCGATATCGTCCTCGACGATCAACAGCGTGCGTTTAGTCGGCATTGTGCCCTCGTGGAGACAGAGCAGCCAGTGGCAGATGCAACGTAACCGAAGCTCCCCCCTCGGTTCTATTTCTTACGGTGACGGTACCCCCCAGCTTGCGGATGACATTGACGACCAGAAACAGGCCGAGCCCGCTACCTGGCCGGTTCTTGGTCGACGTATAGGGCTTGCCGAATTCAGCAAGCATGGCTTCTTCAAATCCCGGTCCCACGTCGACAACTTCGATGATGAGATCGTCCGCCTGGCGGCTGACGGTCAACCCCACCCATAGAGGCGACGCTTCAAGTGCGTTGTCCAGTACATTGAACATCACCTGTTTGAGCGCGGGATCGGAGACGATCTCCTGGTTGGCGCCGAAACGCCTGGTGTATTCGAAGCCTTGCGGCAGCCGTGTCGACTTCCATTCGGCCACCAGCTCCGCCAGGAAGGCGTCGACGGAGGTGCGAACCGTGCCTTCGCCGCGCAATTCGCCCGACGACATCAGGATTCCCGAAACGATCTTCTTGCAACGGTCCAACTGGCCCTGCATCTCCCGGATTTCCTGCGCCAGATCCGGATCTGCCTCGAGAGCCGGCATGCGCTGCCAGTCATTGAGGATGACGGAAAGCGTGGCCAGCGGCGTGCCGAGCTCATGCGCGGCACCGGAGGCGAGCAGGCCCATCCTGACGATGTGAGCCTCCTCCGCCGACTGCTGGCGCAAATCCGCAAGATGGGCGTCGCGGGTGCGAATGTTGTTCTGGACCCTGGTGATGAACAGCACCAGAAGCGTTGCCGCCAGGACGAAACAGATGAACATGCCCTGGATGTGCAGGCTGAACAGCCCGGCCCCGTGTGCGGCGGGCAGGCTGATCTCACGGTAAAAAGTAGTCAGCGCGATGAAGCACGTGCTTGCAATGAAGACAAGCGCCCAAACCGACCATGTCTCCAGCAGCACCGCGCCCAGGATGACCTGGAGCAGGTAAAGCGAAATGAAGGGATTGGACGCGCCGCCGCTCAGGTAAAGCTGGACCGTCAACGCGGTGACGTCGAGCAGCAGTCCAAGAAACAGCTCGGTGTTGGTGATCGCGTCCTGGCTGCTGTGCCGGCGCAGGCTGGCGACATTGAGAGCGATCAGCAGCAGGATCACCACCGCCATCGGGACCAGCGGCAATCCAATGCCGAGCACGTAGCGGACGAACAGGATCGTCACGATCTGACCACCGACCGCGATCCAGCGCAGTTGAATCAGAAGCAGAAAATTCTGTTTGTTGGTCTTGTCGTGCAACGTCATTGGGCCGGGAGGTCCCCAGCCCTGGCCAAGCAGGTCACTCAAGCGGGCGTCCGATCCAGGCGCTGGTTGAGTCTCAGCGCAAGCAACGTGCATAGCGCTCCCGACAACAGATAGGCGCCTGATGAGATCAGCCCGAAATGGGCGGACAGGAACAGGGCGACTATGGGGGCGAAGCCCGCCCCGAACAGCCAGGCGAGATCCGAGGTCAGCGCCGCCCCTGTATAGCGGTAGGTCTTTGAAAAGTTCGAGGCGAGTGCTCCTGAAGACTGGCCGAACGACAGGCCGAGCAGGACGAAGCCCAAGACCATGAAGACGGACTCTCCGACGAAGCCGCCATCGAGCAGCTGTGGCG
>NZ_RZQY01000661.1:0-3356 GCF_003998575.1 Mesorhizobium sp. M7A.F.Ca.CA.001.10.2.1
CTATAATATCCCCTCATGAGCGACACAAACGCCTCGTTTCAGGCCGACGAGCCATTCTTTCAGGCGCTACTCACCCCGCACCGGTCTCTGGGCCGGACAGGCTTCTTCATCCTGATGGGCGCGCTGCTGTTCGGCTGGCTGGTGACAGGCGCGTTTTTCCTGTCGCGCGGCGCCTGGCCGGTGTTCGGCTTCTTCGGCCTCGACGTGGCCGCCGTCTACCTCGCCTTTCGCATCAACTACCGGGCCGCTCGCGCCCGCGAGGAAGTCTCGGTCTCGCGCACCAGCCTCGACATCCGCAAGACCGCACCTTCCGGCAAATCGGAAGCGCATCGCTTCAATCCGTTCTGGGCGCGGTTTTCGGTAGCCCGCCACGCCGAGATCGGCATCACAGGGATGACGGTGGAAGGCCAAGGGCAGAACGTGCCGATCGGATCCTTCCTGGACCCCGATTCCCGCGAGAGCTTTGCCACCGCCTTTTCGCGCGCGCTGGCGACCGCCAAGGCACGCTGAGCCAGCCACGGGCGGCTCCTGGGCTCGAATCCCGTGTCCATCTACGTATGCGGCGTAGGAAGGCAAGTTTCGGGTGGCGATCGACGCCCCGAGGGGCGATATTCCGGCTCAAGGAGACAGTTCCATGAGCACACACACCGCAGTCCTCAAAAAGGACATCACGCCTGAAGGCAGCGACTACGAAATCGTGCGCCGTGCCATCGAGAAGATCAGTCTCGACTATCGCGATCAGCCTTCCCTCGAAGAACTGGCCGAGGAGGTTGGCGAGACGCCGACCGGCCTGCAAAAACTCTTCACCCGCTGGGCCGGCCTGTCGCCCAAAGCCTTCCTGCAGGCGGTGACGCTGGACCATGCGCGCAGGCTGCTCGATTCCGGCATGCCGCTGCTCGAGACCTCGTTCGAACTGGGCATGTCCGGCCCGGGCCGGCTGCATGACCTGTTCGTCACCCATGAGGCGATGTCGCCGGGCGACTACAAGACACGCGGCGCCGGGCTCACCATCCGCTACGGCTTCCATTCCTCGCCGTTCGGCACCGCCCTGATCATGGCCACCGAGCGCGGGCTCGCCGGCCTCGCCTTCAGCGACCCCGGCGAGGAACGCGCCGCCTTCGCCGACATGTCCAGCCGCTGGCCGAACGCCGTCTATGTCGAGGACATGACTGCTACCGGTCCCTATGCCGCCCGTATCTTCGATCCGACGCTGTGGCGCCCCGACCAGCCGCTGCATGTCGTCATGATCGGCACCGACTTCCAGGTTCGCGTCTGGGAGGCGCTGCTCAAGATCCCGATGGGTAAGGCCCGCACCTATTCCTCGATTGCGGCCAGCATCGGCGCACCGTCCGCCAGCCGTGCTGTCGGTGCGGCCAACGGGGCCAATCCGCTCTCTTTCGTGGTGCCTTGTCACCGCGCCATCGGTAAATCAGGCGATCTCACCGGCTATCACTGGGGCCTGACCCGCAAGCGCGCCATTCTGGGCTGGGAAGCCGGGCAGGTATCGTAATATCGATTTTCCTCGATATTGCGAAGGAAAACATGGATATATCGGCCTTCTTAAGTATAAGCGCGATTTAGACTGTGGTTTCCGCCGTTGCAACCCAGGGCAACCTCCGGTCCCCTGCAGTTGTTATTTTGAGCCGTTATTTTAGGTAACTCTAAATTAACCACGATAAAGTGATGATGCCCTCATATTAATCCGGACGATCCGGCTTGATAGGAGGTCCCGATGACATTGTTTCGCGCCGCCTGCGCCGCAGCTCTGCTGGTTGCCAGCCTCGACGAGGCCGCGTTGGCCGCGACGCAGAATGTCATCTTCAATGGCACGATCGCGCCCACCTGCACGCTTGTCGTTGCCACCAACGGCACGATGACGGCCAGCCCCGATCTCCAGTCCCTCAGTTCCCACAACAGCGGCGGCTCGGCTGGGACCGTGACACTGACGACGACCGGAGGTGTGTCGCTCAGCGTCGATCCGGTCACCACCATGACGGTGCCATCGGCAGACAGCACGTCGACGACCTGGACGCCGACCTACTCCGCCACCGGCGCGCATGCCATCGTCGAGACCGGCTCGGCAACCAGCATCACCACCCCCGGCGCCGATCTCGTCTCGGTTCACCTCGCTGGAACCAAAGGCGGCAGCAATCGCTTCGCCAACGGCAATTATCAGGCAACGGTAACGCTGCGCTGCGAATGACGCGTGGCGAAGGAGGGGTCGTTGAAACATGCTCGAATCCTGGCGACGGCATTGGCCATCGGATTGACACCCATTGCCGCCAAGGCCCAATCGATGTCGCCGATGCGTGGCGAGATCAACAGCTTCACCGACGTCTTCGCGGTCCGCATCTTCCCTGCCAATCCCTACGACCGGAAGATCCGGGTCGAAATCCACGTCTACGATCAGGATTTTCAGCCGGTAGATGCCAGAATCTCTCCAAATGTCTTCCAGCTGGCTTCCCAGGCTTCCCGTTCTGTCCTTGTGGTCGTGCCCTTTGACGGCGCGGCCGAGCGTAAAGTGCGTATCTGTACCGAAAGCATCCCCTTTCCCAATCAACAGACGCAGATAAGGGCACAGATATGCGGAAAGTTCTTTGGGCGCCGCAAGTCCTGACACTGGCGCTCGCGGCTGCTTGGGCGGGTGCCTCGCCGGCCGGGGCCGAGGACGTCTACAACCTCAACCAGAATGAGAGCGGCTTCAACCTGCCCGGTGTCACCTTGCCCCAGGGTCAGGACGAGGTCCGTGCCGCGGACGGCACCACATGCCGTTCCGCCGTCTCCGGCTCCGGGGCCTATGTCGATCTCGGCGTTATCAGAGGCAACAGCCAGTCCGACAATGATGTCGCCACTTACGGCCGGGTGGTGATCCCGATCGGGCGTACGCCGAAGCGCGTCGATTGCAGCCGTCTCTATGAGCTTGAGGTCGAGCGCCTGCATCTGGAGCTGAAACTTCTCAAAATGGGCCTCGGCGCCGACGGCCAGACGGCCAGCGTAGCCGCCACCGCTCCCGCAGCCGCATCACCGGGGTGGGCCAACGAAGGCTGGAGCATCAGGACCGGAAATGGCGATGGCAAGAAAAAGAAGAAGCAGTAGCCGCGCGCTGCTTGCGATGGCGGCACTTGCCGGTTCCTGCCTTCCGGCGCAGGCGGCGATCATCGGCACCTGCACCATCATGGTCGGGGCGTCCGGAACGATGAAGGCCAATCCCGCCATCAGCATACTGGGCTCCAAACAGGCAGGCGGATCGAGCGCCAGCGCCACCGTGGTGGCGAGTTCCCTGTTGTGCTCGATACTTAACCTGCTTGACTGCTATTCGGTTTCGGCGCCGGCGCCTGCCGCATTCTCCTCCGCGC
>NZ_RZQY01000662.1:0-3352 GCF_003998575.1 Mesorhizobium sp. M7A.F.Ca.CA.001.10.2.1
CGCCACGATTGGATGGTGGCGGGCGACCTGGAATGCCGCGGAGGAGCGCCCAAGGGCGCTCGCGCGGCGTTCGGTAAATGCTTAGACGCGACGCGTCTTGCGCGGGCGGCAGCCATTGTGCGGGACCGGCGTCACATCACGGATCGAGGAGATGGTGAAGCCGGCCGCCTGCAGGGCGCGCAATGCCGATTCACGACCGGAGCCGGGTCCGCAGACCTCGACTTCGAGCATGCGCATGCCGTGTTCCTGGGCCTTCTTGGCAACATCCTCGGCAGCCATCTGGGCAGCGAACGGGGTCGACTTGCGCGAACCCTTGAAGCCCTGGGCACCGGCCGACGACCAGGCAATCGAATTGCCCTGCGCGTCGGTGATGGTGATCATCGTGTTGTTGAAGGTCGAATTGACGTGGGCAACGCCCGACGAGATGTTCTTGCGTTCGCGACGGCGAACACGAGCGGCTTCCTTGGCCATGATAGTCCTTTCAGTTGATCTCTACACCGCCGTAATGCCAGCGGCTCCACCTTCGTAAGGAAGTAGGGGAATAGGGCAGTAAGGGAGTAGGGAAAAGTGCGACCCGACTGGCGGGCATTCCCTACTGCCTTACTCCCCTACTCCCTTATTCCCCTAAAAAATTACTTCTTCTTGCCGGCGATCGACTTGGCCGGGCCCTTGCGGGTGCGCGCATTGGTATGCGTGCGCTGGCCGCGGACCGGCAGCGAGCGGCGGTGACGCAGGCCGCGGTAGCAGCCGAGGTCCATGAGCCGCTTGATGTTCATCGAGACTTCGCGGCGCAGGTCGCCTTCAACCTGGTAATCGCGGTCGATGGTTTCGCGGATCTGCAGCACTTCCGCGTCGGTAAGCTGGTTGACGCGGCGCTCGGCCGGGATGCCGACCTTGTCGACGATCTCCTGGGCGAACCGCTTGCCAATGCCGTGAATGTATTGAAGCGCAATGACAACGCGCTTGTTGGTCGGAATGTTGACGCCGGCTATACGAGCCATGTTCTTCCCTTCTCCATGTGGGCCGGCCAACCTCAAAAACGAGGCGGGCACGGCGCTGTCTTAAGTTGCCCCGCGTCCGGTGGAGGCCGGCCCATGCGGGAGTTTCCAGTTCAATGCGGCTGCCTTGCCCTTGCGGACAAGCAAAGCTCATGCCTGATAGGAAGACGGGCCGCCATACCGCAGCGAACCGCCTCCGTCAAGTGCAATCGTTAATTTCCCCGCACTGCGTCCTTGAGCACCGCTTCGATCTGTTCCGTCACGGCGTCGATATCGGCCATGCCGTCGACACTGCGGAGCTTGCCCTTGGCATAGTAGTAGCCAATCAGCGGCGACGTCTTCTTGTAGTATTCCCTCAGGCGCTCTTCGAACACGGTCGGGTTGTCGTCCTTGCGAACGGGAAGGCCGGCGGCCTGCGCCTCGTCGGCGCGCTTGACGATCCGGCCAACCAGGGCCTTGTCGTCGACGACGAGCTCAATGACGGCGTCGAGGCCCTGGGAGCGATCCGACAGCATCTGCTCGACCGCATCCGCCTGCACCAGGGTCCGCGGATAGCCGTCGAGGATGAACCCCTTGGCGCAGTCGGGCTGATCGATACGCTCGGCGACGATCGCGTTGACGATCGCGTCGGACACCAGTTCACCGGCATCCATCACCGCCTTGGCGCGCTTGCCGACTTCGGTGCCTGCCTGGACGGCAGCACGCAGCATGTCGCCCGTCGAGAGCTGGGGTATGCCGTGTTTTTCTACCAGTCTTTGTGCTTGCGTCCCCTTGCCCGCTCCTGGCGGCCCAAGCAATATCAACCTCATCTGGCTTTCTTCCCCCCGCGCAGCTTCGACTTCTTGATCAGGCCTTCATACTGGTGCGCGATCAGGTGGCCCTGAATCTGCGCAACCGTATCGAGCGTGACACTGACCACGATCAGAAGCGATGTGCCACCAAGGTAGAATGGTACGCCAGTCGCCGAGATCAGGAACTCCGGCAACAGGCACACCAGCACCAGATAGATGGCGCCGACGACGGTGATGCGGGTGAGAACGTAATCGATGTAATCGGCGGTGCGCTCGCCCGGACGATAGCCCGGGATGAAGCCCGAATGCTTCTTGAGCTGGTCGGCGGTTTCCTTCGGGTTGAAGACAATCGCAGTGTAGAAGAAGGCGAAGAACGCGATCATCGCCGCATAGAATGCCATATAGAGCGGCTGGCCGTGGCCGAGTGCGGCCAGGATCGTGCTTGCCCAGCCCGGCATGTTGGTCGTCTGCGAGAAGCCCGCGACGGTGGCCGGCAGCAACAGCAGCGACGAGGCGAAGATCGGTGGAATGACGCCCGCCGTATTGAGCTTCAGCGGCAGGTGCGATGTATCGCCCTGGAACATGCGGTTGCCGACCTGGCGCTTCGGATACTGGATCAGCAAGCGGCGCTGGGCGCGCTCGAAGAACACGATGAGCGCAATGACGACGACGGCGAGCACGATGATCGCCAGGATCAGGCCGGTCGACAGCGCGCCGGTGCGGCCAAGCTCCAGCGTGCCGGAGATGGCGTGCGGCAGGCCGGCGACGATGCCGGAGAAGATGATCAGCGAAATGCCGTTGCCGATGCCGCGGGCGGTGATCTGCTCGCCGAGCCACATCAGGAACATGGTGCCGCCGAGCAGCGTGAGGACGGTCGAGACGCGGAAGAACATGCCGGGATCGCTGACGATGCCGTTGCCGCCTTCCAGACCGACCGAAATGCCATAGGCCTGAACCAGCCCAAGCAGCACGGTACCGTAGCGCGTGTACTGGTTGATGACCTTGCGGCCCTGCTCGCCTTCCTTCTTCAGCGCTTCCAGCGACGGGATGACCGAGGTCATCAGCTGCATGATGATGGAGGCGGAGATGTAAGGCATGATGCCGAGCGCGAAGATCGCCATGCGCTCCACGGCGCCGCCGGCGAACATGTTGAACATGCCAAGCACGCCCTTGCTCTGCGAGGAGAAGGCCTGGGCGAAGGCGTCGGGATTGATGCCGGGAAGCGGGATGTAGGTGCCGAGGCGATAGACGAGCAGCGCGCCGATCGTGAACCAGATGCGCTTCTTCAAATCCTCCGCCTTGGCGAAGGCCGAGAAATTCAGATTCGAGGCTAATTGTTCAGCAGCCGAAGCCATGCCTGATTCTCCGCTTGGTAACGCTTGATGGCCCTGAGGTCAGGCGGCGCGTTTCACCGAAGCTCACGAGATAAGCTCCGGGCTCTAAACATGCAAGCGGCCGCGTTGACGCGGCCGCCTCGTCGAGCAGATCAAAGCGCAATCGTGAGCAAAAACGGATCCCACTCCTGCCGATCGCGCTTCAAATTGCCGTTACTCGGCAGCTGCC
>NZ_RZQY01000663.1:0-3349 GCF_003998575.1 Mesorhizobium sp. M7A.F.Ca.CA.001.10.2.1
CTGCCCGCGAGGCGATCGACCTGATCGAGCGCGCGGTCGAAAAACGCCAGGTGCTGACCATCGACTATTCCGACGAGGCCGGCCGCGGCACAGCCCGCGATATCCGCCCGCTCGGCCTGTGGTTTTGGGGCAAGGTGTGGACCCTGGTCGCCTGGTGCGAGATGCGCGACGATTTCCGCGCCTTCCGCATCGATCGCATTGCCTCCGTGGTCATCGCCGGCCGCATCTTCAAGCCGGAACGCGGCAAGCAGCTCGCCGACTTCTACCGCGCGGTGGAGCGCAGCGAGGATTACGGCATGGCGCCGGACCGCGCGGCGCGAAGCTGAGTTGTTGACCACATAAAAAAGCCCGCTCGAAGCGGGCTTTTTTTTGGAATGTCAGACAACCTCACTCGTCGTCGTCATTGTCCGTGTTCTTCGACTTCAAGGCCGAGAGCTTGGCGAACACGGCATTGGCGTCGAGTTCGGCATCCTCGTCTTTCGGCTTTTCGGGAGCCGGCACCAGCCGCTCGGTCAGGGCCGCCGGCAGCAGCGTGTCGCCGACCGGCTGCGCCTGTTCGCGGCCGCGCGAGGCGCGATTGACTTCCATGTCGAGGTCGATCTGCGAGGCGAGGCCCAGCGTCACCGGGTCCATCGGCTGTAGATTGGCCGAATTCCAGTGCTTGCGCTCACGGATCTGCTCGATCGTGGACTTGGTGGTGCCGACGAGGCGCGAGATCTGCGCGTCCTTGAGCTCGGGATGGTTGCGCACCAGCCACAGAATCGCGTTCGGCCGGTCCTGGCGCTTCGACAGCGGCGTGTAGCGCGGACCCTTGCGCTTGGATTCAGGCACCCGCACCTTGGGATCCGAAAGCTTCAGGCGCTGGTTCGAATCCTTCTCGGCACGGGCGATCTCGTCGCGGGTCAGCTGTCCGGTCATGATCGGGTCCATGCCCTTGATGCCTTGCGCCGATTCACCGTCGGCGATTGCCTTGACCTCGAGCGGGTGCAGCCCGCAGAACTGCGCGATCTGCTCGAAGGAAAGTGCGGTATTGTCGACCAGCCAGACAGCGGTCGCCTTGGGCATCAGCAGCGTATTGGCCATTTTACAAATCCTTCTCGTTCGCCCGCGTTCCCGCGCGGGCGGTGGTTTAGAGCCACCAAAATGGGAAATTCGCGGTCTGTATAACCGCTCTCGGGTCGTTTCGCAACGTTTTTGGAGCCAAAGACCGCACCGCGTGCGCTGCGCGCTCAAGACCGCCGGATCGCCCGGAGCGCGACCGCCCCTTGTTCGACGGACGGCGCAAAAAATCGCGCGTCGGCTTTCCGGCCTGCCGGTTATCGGCCCGACAGCTCCACCTACCCCAGGTCGAATGCCTCGAAACGGTAGCGGCCAGTTGTCATCCAGGTTCAGTAGAACGGCGAATATGGCTCCAGTCCCGCTCGCGTGAAGATGGAAATGGGGTGATCAATTCGCGCGACAACGCCCGCCCCCAAATTGATGCCCGTTCCGTCGCAGACACTAAAGACTTTCGACCGCGTTCCGATCAGCACATGGACCGGTTTCCCCGCCTGGACGGGGTATGTACTGTTGTGGATGAAAAGGACCCCGCTCGCTTGTAGCGTGTCGTGCGCATTGCCGTTGCTGCTCGAAATTTCGACGTAGTCGCGACCCGCGAATGAATTGTTCGTCCAGATGCCGACAACTCCTTCCACCGAGAGCCAACCATTCGCCCAGCCGTCGGCATCGCGAGGATAGTATTGTCTGAACAGGCGATAGGTCACGCGGTCCGATAGCCAAAAAACCGTCACGTAGCCGTCCATGTCCGGCACATAGGTGAACCAGATACCGGTCTCGCTCGTGGCGCGCAGGCTATCCGAATCGTATGGGTCCAGATTGTTGGCGCTGACGAAATCCATCGAGAGCGGTACCGGATCGGTCACGGCATGATCGTAGAGTTGGGTGAGCGTCCACCGTCCATTATAGTTGAACCACTTGTCGAAGTAGGTTCCTCGATCGACCGTGTTCAGGTCGATCCTCTGCAATTCCCCCCGTTCGACCGGACCAAAAGGAACTGGCCCCAGGTCCGGTATATCGAGGCGTGGTATCATAACCGTGCTGGTCGTGGTCGTTGCGACAATCTGCCTAGATCGAGCAAGGATCCTGTTTTGCCAACCGCCGATCGCACGTTCCGCGCAATCAGGTCCGCCCGATAGTCTCGCCAATAGTGCCCGGACCGGATCTTTTCGAACGCGACCATCTCTTCGATCAGATGGTCGACGTCTTTGGCGGAACGTCTTGTCTTGGAAAGGAAAGCATTCTGCTTGCCAAGCAATTTCTCTCGCGCCTTGGCCTCGCCTTCCAGAAGGTCCGTGTCGAATGGCAGTTTACATCCCTGCGTTGGGACAAAACCGCTTTCATGCTTGGTGTGGAAATCGACCTTTGACCTGACCATGTGACCTCCAGCAGTTTCTTGCCATTACCGTGGTGACGGTGCGCTTTTGCTGCTCGCCACCTGTTGCCGTCAGAACTTCACGGCGAGATCGACCTTTGCGCCCTGGTCGACCGTGCCGCCGCCGAATTGGCCGGTATAGGCCAGGCCCAGCGTCGCGTTGGCCGACATGTTGAAGTCGAGCCCAGCCTCGACGACCGCGCTGTCCCTGGCGATCGGCACGCCGGCGATGGTGAAGGCGTCGCCGCCGGCGAAGGCGAAGCTGGAGGTCGGCGTGACATCGCCGAAGGCATGACGCCAGCCGAGCATGCCGCGCGCGGTGACGTTCATGCCGCCAAACGCGAAGTCCGAGGAACCGCGCAGGCCGAGCGTGGTGAAGGTCGCATCGGTGGACGTACCGGCGCTGGTCAGTGCCGCATCGCCACCGTCTTCGGTGAAGCCGTCGGTATGGACGCTGACATAGGCCAGGTTGGCGAACGGTTCGAACCTGAATTGTCCGGCATCGGCCTTGTAGGCGAGTTCGCCGAAGACCTGCGCGGTGCCGGCATCGTAGTCGGCCGACAACCCATCCGTGAAGCCGTTGAAAGCAACCGAGCGTTTGGTCGAAAGACTGCTCCAGGAGTAGGCAGCGCCGGTGCGGAAAGCGATGGCGCCCCAGTTGGTGCCGCCATAGAGGCCGAGGTGATAGCTGTCGCTCTTGCCGGAGGAGTTTCGGTCGTCGGCATCGAAGCTCGAATGGCTGTAGCCACCGAGCAAACCGACACGCCAGCCGCCCACCAGCGTGTCGGCGCCCGCCAGCAGGCCCCCCGTCGAACGATCGAAGGCAGCGGCATTGCCGTCGGAGTCCGTGCTGCCCCAGGAACCAAAAGCCTGGCCCCAGACGGCAAAACGGTCGGTGTCGGCGGCGACCATTTCGGG
>NZ_RZQY01000664.1:0-3340 GCF_003998575.1 Mesorhizobium sp. M7A.F.Ca.CA.001.10.2.1
CGATATGGCTGGCGAGGATCGCTTCAGCGCGATCGGCATAGGCTTCGCGCAGCACATCGGTCCATTGCCCGTCCGCTGGTGCCTGCAGCTTGCCGGCGGCGTCGCCCTTGATGTGGCGAGGCGCCTCGGGTAGTTGCAGCCAGAGGACCGCCTTGCCTTCCGGGCAGCGCGACGGGTCGAGCGCATGCGGCTGGCCAACACAGATGGTCGGCACCTCCGGCAGCATACCGCGCGCCGCCTCGTTGCAGGCTTTCGAGACGTCATCCAGCCCAGGCGTCAGATGCAGCAGTGCCACCTTGTCCAGGCCTTCGCCCCGCCATGCTGGCGATTTGTCCAGGGCGTAGTGGATCTGGAAATTGCCTTTGCCATAGCGGTATTTCCGCGTCGCCTCGACATCGGCTTTGGGAGCATCCGCGCCAAGCAGCCTGCCATAGAGCTGCGTCGGGGTGACCGAGCAGATGACGCTCTTGTTGGCCGTGATTGTCTCACCCGAGGCCAGCAGCACGCCGGTTGCCCGGCCATTGCTTTGAACGATCGAAGCGACGTCGGCGCCGGTGCGGATGTCGCCGCCGCGTTCCCGGATCAAAGCCTCGAAGGCCGCCAGCAGGTTCTGCGCGCCACCCTTGACGATCGGCGCGCCCGCCGCCTCAAGCGCGAAAGCGATAACCCTGGCGATCTGGCCGGAGAACGCATCTTCAGGGCCTAATCCAGCATGCAGTACCCAGGGTGCCCACAACGCACGGATGGTTTCGGACTGGTAGGTGCTTTCGAGCCAGCCGCGCGCCGGCACGAGTGCCTCGCCGAGAAAGGCGGCAAGGCCACGCGGGCCACGGCGCCAGCCATCACCGGCCAGCAGCTTCGCTGTCGGATAGGACCACAGGCTGCCGCCGAGCAGGCCGAACAGCAGGCCGGCATTGCGCTCGATGCCGCCGACATCATCCGCGTGGCGGTCGCCCTCGCCTGCCGCGATCGCATTAAGGGCGACGACGTTGGCGGCACGGTCGGTGCTGAGCACGGCATGGCTGCCGTCCGGCCGCAGCACGCCGGTCGGCGTTCCCGTGTGGCAGAACTCCAGCCCGTGGCGCGCGAGGTCGGCGCCCAGTGCCGCAAAGGCCGGCGAGGTGATGAACAGCACGAAGGTCGTCGCCATCACGTCATGGATGAAGCCGGGCGCGGTGATCTCCTCGGTGCGCAGGCAGCCGCCGATGCGGTCGTTGCGCTCCAGGACGAGCACACGCGCCCCTTTGCCCCCGAGCATCGCCGCGCAGACCAGTGCGTTGATGCCGCTGCCGACGATGATGTGATCCGGCTGGGTCACGGCAAACGCTTTCGCTTAGCCCTTCGAAACCAGCGCCAGCGCGCGGATCGGGCTGCCGGTGCCATGTTCGATCTTGAGCGGCGCCGCGATCAGGATGGCGCCCTTCGGCGGCAGCTGGTCGAGGTTGCAGAGGCTGGCAAGACCGTAGCGGTTGGCCTTGTGCATCAGCGTGTGCGCCGGGAATGGCGGCTCCATGCCGCCGGCCTTGCCGGCATCCGTGCCGATCGTCTCCGAGCCCCAGCCCTTGATGTCCTTGCTGATCAGGAACTGGATGGCTTCGGCCGTCGGCCCCGGCGTGTGCGGCCCGGTCTCGTTGGCGTTGAGGAACTCGGCTTCCGAACCGTTGCGCTTGTACCAGTCGGTGCGCATCACCACCCATTCGCCAGCATTGATCGCGCCATGCTCGGCTTCCCAGGCCTTGATGTGGTCGACGGTGAGCAGGAAATCGGGGTCGGCGGCGGCTTCCTTCGAACAGTCGATGACATTGACCGGGCCGACGAAATTCTGCGCCGGAATGGTGTCGGTGGCGCCGTCCGGATAATCCTTGCCGCTGATCCAATGCTGCGGCGCATCGAAATGCGTGCCCGAATGCTCGCCGAGCTTCAGCCAGTTCCAGGCCCACCACGGACCGTTCTTGTCGTAACGGGAGATGTTGTGGATCTCGACCTTCGGCGTGTCGACGGCGAGTTCTGGCGGCAGCTTGATCAACGGCGTGTCCGGCCCGAGTGGCGCCGACAGGTCGACCACCTTGATGGCGCCTGAAAGAAGCTGGCCGGCGACTTCGCCGAGGAGTTTTTGGGTGTCCATGGTTTGAAGTTCCCTCTTTCGTGTGATGATCAAGGCTCGTCTCGGCCCTTAATATCCTACTAGACGAAAACATATGCATCTGCAATTATCTTTAAGCATAAAGGAAATGGGGACGAGGCGTGAGCGAGTTCGACGCCATCTTTGTCGGGGCGGGCCACAACAGTCTGGCATGCGCCGCGCATTTGGCGCTCAAAGGCTGGAAAACCGGGATTTTCGAGGGCAGTGCAACAATCGGCGGCGCCGTCCAGACACGCGAATTCACCCTTCCCGGCTTCCGCCACGATTTCGGCGCGATGAATCTGAGCCTCTTCGCCGGCTCGGCCTTCCACCGGAAATATGCAAATGAATTGAAAGCGCAGGGGCTGGAGTTCGCCCCGGTCGTCGACTGTTTCGCCAGCGCCTTCCCCGACGGACGCTGGTTCGGCGTCAGCAACGATCTGGAAAAGACCGCCGCGCGCATCGCCGCCTTCTCCGCCGCCGACGCCCAGACATGGCGCAGGCTGGTTGCCGCCTTCCCGGCTGAGGCCGAACACCTGTTCCGGCTGCTGGGATCGCCGATGCGCGCCAGCGCGCTTGCCGGCACGGCGTGGAACCTGTGGCGCAAGAAGGGCATGTCCGGGGCGCTCGATACGGGCCGGCTGCTGTTGTCCTCGCCCCGCGCCTGGCTGGAGGAGAATTTCGAGTCGCCGCATATCAGGGCAACGCTCGCCACCTGGGGCATGCATCTCGACTTCGCGCCCGACATCGCCGGCGGTGCCGTCTTCCCCTATCTGGAATCGATGGCCAACCAGAGTTTCGGCATGGTGCTGGGCAAAGGCGGCGCCGACACCATCATTAAGGCGCTGTCGGGCATGGTCACATCTGCTGGAGGCAAGATCGTCACCGGCGCCGGAGTGGCCGAGATCACGGTTTCCGCCGGCAGGGCGACCGGCGTGCGGCTTGCTTCCGGTGAGACCCATACCGCCACAAGGGCAGTCATTGCCGGCGTTGCGCCCAAGGCGCTGACTGGCAAGCTGCTGCCCAATGGTTCCGGCGACGCCGGCTTCGACTCGGCGATGCAAAAGTTCCGCCACGCACCGGGCACGATGATGATCCATCTGGCGCTGGACGATCTGCCCGACTGGCGTGCCGGAGCGGAGCTTCGGCAGTTCGCCTATGTGCATCTGTCGCCCTCGCTCGACGCCATGTCGCGCACCTATCAGCATGCGATGGCTG
>NZ_RZQY01000665.1:0-3338 GCF_003998575.1 Mesorhizobium sp. M7A.F.Ca.CA.001.10.2.1
ATCATCGCCCGCGACCCCGCCGATGCCGACGCGATCTGGGTCACCGAAGTGTGGACCGACGCCGAAAGTCACAAGGCCTCGCTGCAGCTTCCCGAAGTCCAGGCGGCGATCGCCAAGGCGCGGCCATTCATCGCCGGCTTCGAATTCCAGGTCGAGACCCATCCCGTCGGCGGCTTCGGGCTGGCTGACGGCAAGACGGGGTGATCCGCCCACGGCTTGATGCCGAGGCGAGGTTCGCACTCCAGGGTGCAATATCGACAGGTGAACAATCTCGACCCCGGGTTTTGCCAGTCATCGCGCTCCACTTGTAATTCTCTGAAAATGGACTAAGCTCTGTGGACTAAGTCCACTTGGAGAAACCTGCGATGCAGACCGTGAACATCCACAATGCGAAGACCAATCTTTCACGTCTCGTTGACCGAGCTGCCAAAGGTGAGCCGTTCATCATCGCCAAGGCGGGCAAACCATTGGTGAAAGTCGTGCCTATCGATCAGCCGGCCTCGTCGCAGGCGCGAAGGGTCGGTTTTATGGCCGGCCAGTTTTCCGTTCCCGACGATTTCGACCGCATGGGTGGCGAGGAGATTGAGCAACTGTTCGGTGTCAACACTTGAAACTGCTACTCGACACCCATTTGCTGCTGTGGGCGGCTGGCGAACCGGATCGGCTAACACCTGCGGCTCTCGCCGAGATTGAGGACCCCGAGAACGAATTGCTGTTCAGTCCCGCCAGCCTTTGGGAGATCGCAATCAAACGAGGACTGGGACGGGATGATTTCCAGGTCGATCCCCGTTTGCTCCGGCGAGGCCTATTCGACAATGGCTATCACGACTTGCCGATCACCAGTGAACATGCCCTCGCCATCGACGGACTTCCGGCGATCCACAAGGATCCCTTCGATCGAATCCTGGTCGCCCAGGCAACCATTGAGGGGATTACCTTGCTGACGATGGACGATCTTGTCGCCCGTTATCCCGGTCCTATCCGAAAGCTCTGACACCTTGGTAAACTGCGTGACTCGCGCGCCACACAGCTTCCTTTTTCGGCAAAGCGGGGGTTCGCATCGTCCCGCTTCAAGTCTAAGACCGAAACATGGATTCCTCGGCCGAGCAGCCATCCCCGGACCTGCCCACACTCGAGCGCATGGCGCGGATGCGCAAGCTCTGGCAGTGGCTTGCCCTGCTGGTTGTTTCCCTGCTGTTTGCCGGCGCGCTGGAACTCGCCACCCTGCCGGCGGCGTTGCTGATCGGACCGATGCTGGCGGCCATCGTCGCCGGCACCAATGGCGCCACGGTGCGTGTGCCGCGTCTTCTGTTTGGCGCCGCCCAGGCGATCGTCGGCTGCCTCGTCGCCAGCTCGATCTCGGCCGACATCTTTCCGGTCTTCTACCAGGAATGGCCGCTGTTTTTAGGCGTCGTGGTGGCGACCGTCACTGCCTCCAGCCTGCTCGGCTGGCTGATCAGCCGCTGGCGCATCCTGCCCGGCACCACCGCCGTCTGGGGCTCGTCGCCGGGTGCGGCCACCGCCATGGTGCTGATGGCCGGTGCCTTCGGTGCCGACCAGCGCCTCGTCGCTTTCATGCAATATCTGCGCGTCATATTCGTCTCGATGACCGCAGCACTCGTTGCCAAGATGTGGGTCGACACCTCGGGCGTCGAAATCCCGCCCATCGTCTGGTTTCCGCCGATCGACCGCCAGGCCTTCGCCGCCACCATCGGCATCGCGCTGGTTGGCGGCCTGTCGGGAAAGATTTTCCGGCTGCCCTCGCCCTTCTTCCTCGGCACCTTTATCTTCGGCACCGTCGTCCATCTTGGCTTGGGCGTGGAGATGCAATTGCCGCAATGGCTGCTGGCCGTCAGCTACGCCATGGTCGGCTGGTCGATCGGCCTGAACTTCACAACGGCGATCCTGCGCCATGCAACGCGCGCATTGCCGCAGATCATCGCCTCGATCGTGGCGCTGATCGCCTTTTGCGGCGGCCTTGCCTTCCTGATCAGCCATCTCCTGGGCATCGATCCGCTGACCGCCTATCTGGCGACCAGCCCCGGCGGCATGGACAGCATCGCCATCATCGCCGCCGCCGCGCAGAACGTCGACATCTCCTTCGTCATGGCCCTGCAATCGGCACGCTTCCTGATCGTGCTGCTGGTCGGCCCGAGCGTCGCTCGGCTGGTGGCCAGAAGCGTCAGGCAATAAGCAGCGACTAGTCCTCGCCGCCCTCGCCCACGCTATGCGCATCCCGACGCCAGTAGGCCGTAACCAGGTGCCGGTCGCGCGGCAGGCCCCACTGCTTGCGCACGATCTTGCGTATCTCCCGGAAATCGCCGAATTCGCAACTTGCCCAGACGTACAGGCCGTCGGCAAGCGCCATGTGATTGCGCTCACGCAAGGCGGTCGACAATAGGCCCGCGGTGCCGGCCTCGAGGCCGCGCCGGTAAAGCCAGGTGATGTCGATATTGTCCCCTTGCGCCAGCGCTATTCGGTCATCCGGGCTATCGACCTCGATCAGCGCCTCGGCACGTGTTGATGGCGGCAGATGCTCCAAAATCCTGCCGATGGCGGGCAGCGCGGTGTCGTCGCCGAGCAGAAGCAAGGTCTGCGCCACCGGGGCGTCGCCGCCGCCGGGTCCGATCATGCCGATGACGTCTCCCGCCCGTGCGTTTTGCGCGAATGTGGCGGCGGGCGTGTTCTGGCCGGGGTGCAACACGAAATCGACATCGAGCCAACCGCTTGCGGCATCCAGCGCCCGGATCGTGTAGACCCGCACAGCAAGCGCATCGTCGCCAGAAGGCCAGACGATCAAGCCGTCAGCGCCCATCGTCGGCCAAACCAGCCGGCGGCCAGGCGGCGGCAGCAGCAGCCGCATGTGCAGGCCGCCATGGCTAAATCGGCCGAGATCCTTGCCGGCGAAGCGCAGGCGCTGCATATGCGCCGATATCCGCGTCGACGACATCACCGTGATCTCGCGGAAGAAGACCGGAGTACCGGCGTCGCTGCCGTCGCCTTGCCAATGGATGCCCTTGGTCGTGCCGAGATGTTCGGCGACATGGCCGGCGACCGTCATCTTCATGTAGGACAGGCAGGTTTCGTCTGTCGCCGCGACGCGGATCAGCACGCTTTCATCATCGAGCGTAGCGCTCAACGAGCCGTAGTAGAGGCGGAGCTCCCACTGGTCGGCAACGCCAGTGTCGATCTCGAATTCGCTGTGCTCTGCGCGCAGCCGGTCCATCACCGATCTGATCGCCGCGTCGCTGATCCGGGTTTGCGCGCTAAGTTGGTCCATCGCTCAAGTCCTTCGAAACGGTTCGGGCAAGGCGCCGCGCGGCGCCTTGCCCGAACCG
>NZ_RZQY01000666.1:0-3326 GCF_003998575.1 Mesorhizobium sp. M7A.F.Ca.CA.001.10.2.1
GGTGTGAAGGATGCCGTCGTCGGATGTCTTGTCGGCGCCGATGATCATCTGAGTCGACTGGCCGCCCGGCGCAAAGCGTTCGCGCTTTCTGGTCTTCAAAGTCGGCTCGGCCTTCTCCTCCATCTTCTGGCGCAGCCTGGCCATGGAAAGCCGGATTGTCTCCGGCTTCTTCTCGGGCGCCAACCGCTTCACACCCTCGTCGGTCGGCAGTTCGACATTGATCGATAGCCGGTCGGCATAAAGCCCTGCCTTCTCGACCAGTTCCGCCGAACTTTCCGGGATCGTCTTCAGATGAATGTAGCCGGAGAACTTCTCCTCCACGCGCAGTCGGCGTGCCACCTCGACCATCTCGCCCATGGTCTCGTCCGGCGAGCGGACGACGCCCGAGGACAGGAACAGGCCTTCGATATAGTTGCGCCGGTAGAAGTCCATGGTCAGCTTCACCACCTCGTCGACGGTGAAACGGGCGCGCCGCACATTGGACGACGAGCGGTTGATGCAATAGCTGCAATCGTAGATGCAGAAATTGGTCAGCAGGACCTTGAGAAGGGAAATGCAGCGGCCATCCGGCGCATAGGAATGGCAGATGCCCATGCCCTCGGTGGAGCCGATGCCGCCTGATTTCAGCGAGTCCTTTTTCGCTGCACCGGAAGAGGCGCAAGAGGCATCGTATTTGGCGGCGTCGGAGAGGATCGCCAGCTTTTCACGGACGGTAAGTGCGCTCATCTGTTCATGATATGTTCTAAACAGGAGATCCGCTACCTCATTTGATGGAGGCGGCGAAAAAGTGATCGCCGCCCATCATGAATCCATCAAACCTCGTGCAGATAGAGGTGGTAATCCAACTCGCTGACCGTGCGTGCCACCCGCAGATATTCGGACTGTTTGATCGCCACGAAGGTCCGGTGCAGGTCCTCGCCGAGCGCGTTCTTCAGGAAGCTGGACGTCCGCGCCGCTTCGATCGCGGCGCGCCAGTCGACAGGCATGGTCGTGCGCGTGACCGCTGCCTCATAGCCGTTGCCGGTCGTTTCGGGTCCCGGATCGAGACCTTCGTCCATGCCCTTGATGATTCCGGCGAGCACGGTTGCGGCGATCAGGTAGGGATTGGCGTCGACGCCGGACGGCCGGTGTTCGATGCGCCGGTTCTTGGCGTCGCCGGCCGGCACGCGCAGCGCCACCGAGCGGTTGTTGACGCCCCAGGTCGGCGCCACCGGCGCATAGGATTGCGAGACGAAACGCCGCCAGGAATTGGCATGCGGTGCAAACACCAGCATCGATTCCGCCATGGTCTGGATCAGGCCGCCGAGCCCCTGCAGCAGCGGCAGCGACCAGCTCTCGCCCCCAGCTTCGGCAAAGACGTTTCGGCCGGCCTTGTCCTGCAGCGAAACATGGAAATGCATGCCCGAGCCGGCATATTTCTCGATCGGCTTGGCCATGAAACAGGCGGTGACGCCGTGGCGGCGCGCCTGCGCCCGCACAAGCCGCTTCAGCATGACCAGATCGTCGGCCGCCCGCATCACATCCTTGCGGTAGTTCAGCGTCAATTCGTACTGGCCGGGCGCATATTCGGAAATCACCGTCTCGGCCGGAATGCCTTGCGCCTTGGCCGCGGCATAGATGTCGGAGAACAGCGGCTCCATGCCGTGCAGATGGTCGACCGAATACACTTCGGTCTTGCCCGAGACGCGGCCATCGAGCACCGCGCGCGCCGGCTGCACCTTGCCGTCGGCGTCGCGCTCATTGGCCAGCAGGAAGAATTCGAGCTCGAAGGCGCCGGCCGGATAGAGACCTTTGGCCGCCAGGATCTCCACCTGCCGAGCCAGCGCCAGGCGCGGATCCGACGACATCGGTCGGCCGTCGAGCATGTACATCGCCATCAGCAACTGGCCGCGGGGCGGGCTCGTACCGTAGAGCGGCACCAGCGTGCCGGGGATCGGCCATGCCCTGAGGTCGCCATCACCGGTCGTCCAGATCAGTCCGGTCTCGTGCACATCCTCGCCGGTGATGTCGAGGCCGAGGATCGAGATCGGCATATGGCGGCCGCCCTCGAAGATGCTCTTCAGTTCATGCCGGCGCACGATCTTGCCACGGCCGACGCCATTGGCATCGGTCAGCACGATATCGAAGGCCTCGATCTCGGGATGGGCGCCGAGAAAGGCGTGCGCCTCGGCAGGTGTCGAGCCCGAAGGTGAGGTTATCATGGCGTTGGGGTGGTCCATCGCCGCTTGTCTCATGCCGCAAGCTTCGCCGCAACCGCGCCGAAGGCGGTGATCAGCCGGTTGACCTGGGCAGCCGAGGTCGCCGGCGAGATCAGCATCATGTTGTGGAAGGGTGCGATCAGCACGCCGCGATTGACCAGCGCGACATGGATGGCGGCCTCCAGTTCCGGTGCATGCGCCATTTCCGCCTCGGCGCCATTGCGTAGCGGACCGGGCGCACAGATGAACTCGACACGAGCGCCGACGCGGGAAACATGCCAGGGCAGGCGATAGCGATCGATCACGCCGGTCAGCCCGGCATCGAGCCGCCGCGCCAGATGATCCATGCGGTCGTAGTTTTCCTGCGTCATCACCTCTTCGAGCGTGGCGCGCATCGCCGCGAACTGCAGCGGGTTGGCCGAGAGTGTCGTGCCCATGCCGGAATAGCCCGGCTCCTTGGTCCTGTTGTAATCCGCGTAGCGTGAGGCAACGTCGTCGCTCATGCCCCAGACACTGGCCGGCACGCCGCCGGCGATCGGCTTGCCCAGCACGAAGAAGTCCGGGTCGAGACCATATTTCCTCGTGTAGCCGCCGGGGCCGGTCGAGATCGTGTGCGTCTCGTCGATCAGAAGCAGCGTGCCGGTTTGGCGTGTCAGTTTGCGCAGGGCGTCATGGTAGCCCGGATCGGCCAGCACCATGCAGGAATTGGTCAGCACCGGCTCGGCGATGACGCAGGCGACGTCCTTATCCCTAAGCGCGGCTTCGAGTGCTGAAACATCGTTGAACTCGATGACCTTGGCCGTGCGGGTCAAGTCGCGGAACTCGCCCGCCAATCCCGGCCGGTTGACGGGCTTGCCGTCGATCAGCCGCACCATCGTTTCGTCGACCGAGCCATGATAGCAGCCGTTGAAGACCAGGATTTTTTCGCGGCCGGTGACGGCACGGGCAACACGCAATGCAAAGCGGTTGGCGTCGGTCGCCGTCGTCGCGATCTGCCAGAACGGCAGGCCGAAGCGCTGCTGCAGCAGCGGCCCAATGGCCAGCGCATCTTCCGAAGGCAGCATATAGGTCAGGCCGGACGCGGCCTGACCTATATGCTGCCTTCGGAAGATGCGCTGGCCATTGGGC
>NZ_RZQY01000667.1:0-3321 GCF_003998575.1 Mesorhizobium sp. M7A.F.Ca.CA.001.10.2.1
CCCTGACGCCGCGTGCATAGACCTCGTCGATGGTCATTGCGGCGAGATCCGAAACGATCAGCAGGTCGGCCAGCCGGCCCGGCGCGATCGAGCCGATCTCGCGCTCCAGTCTGAAATGCTGGGCGGTGTTGAGCGTCGCCATCTGGATCGCCGTCACCGGCTTCAACCCCTGTTGGATGGCGTGGCGCACCACGCGGTCCATATGGCCTTCCTGGACCAGCGTGCCGGAGTGGCTGTCGTCGGTGCACAGGATGAAATTGCGCGGGTCGATACCGCTCTCCGTCACCGCCTTGATCTGCGAGGCGACGTCGTACCAGGCCGAGCCGAGCCGCAGCATCGCCTTCATGCCCTGGCGCACACGGGCGATGGCATCCTCGGCGCGCGTGCCCTCATGATCGTCCTCGGGGCCGCCGGCGACATAGCCATGGAACGGCAGGCCGAGATCGCGCGAGGCATAGTGGCCGCCGACCGTCTTGCCTGCATGAACCGTCGCCGCGATCTCGCCCGACATGACAGGATCATTGGCGGCGACACCGGGAAAATTCATCACTTCGCCCAGGCCGATAATGTTCTCCCAGGTCATCGCCTCCTCGACATCGGCGACCGTCAGCTCGGCGCCGGCATGTTCCAGCCCCGGCGCCGAAGGCACGCAGGACGGCATCTGCACATGCACGTTGATGGGCATGGCGACCGCTTCGTCATGCATCAGCCGCACGCCGGGCAGGCCAAGCACATTGGCGATCTCGTGCGGGTCGATGAACATCGAGGTGGTGCCGTGCGGAATGACGGCCCGGCAGAACTCGGTCACCGTCACCATGCCGCTTTCGACATGCATGTGCGCGTCGCAGAGACCGGGCACCAGGTAGCGCCCGCCGGCGTCGACCACCTTGGTGCCCTGGCCGATGGCACGGCTGGCATTGGGCCCGCAATAAGCGAAGCGCCCGCCGGCAATGGCGATGTCGGTGCCGGCGATGATCTCGCCCGAATGGACGTTCACCCAGCGGCCGTTGCGCACGACCAGGTCAGCGGGTTTGCGCCCCATGGCGACATCGACCAGATGTGTCGCCATCTCGGTCCACGGTCTGGGTTTTGCGAGCGTTGCTTTCGTCATTCGCGATTCCTTCGGTTGTCGCCAGTCTCGCAAATGTCGGCGGGCGCCGCCAGAGCCGTCGGGCCAACACACCGCGGCAGACTGAGCTTGTTGACTAATCTGGCCAAAGCGCGATGCTGGCTACGGACCGAGCCGTAAGGGGGAAACATGACCCGTTTTTGGAAAGCGTTCGCCGTCGTCATCTTGTTCGCAGCGTCGACCACTTTTGCCGCCGCCGAGGAACGTTGGCAGACCTTGCCGGAGCCTGCGGCCATGCCCAAGCCCGATCAGAGCGGATATGCGCCGGTGAACGGCATCCAGATGTACTACGCCGTTTTCGGAGCGGGTGACCCCGTGCTGCTCATCCATGGCGGCCTCGGCCACGCCGACATCTGGGCCAGCCAGGTGGCCACGTTTTCCAAAACCCACAAGGTGATCGTCGCCGACAGCCGTGGTCACGGCCGCTCCACCCGCACCGAGCAGCCCTATGGCTATGACTTGATGGCGTCGGACTATCTGGCACTGCTCGATTACCTGAAGATCGACAAGACCGCGCTCGTCGGCTGGAGCGATGGCGGAATTATCGGTATCGACATCGCACTGCATCATCCGGAGCGGCTGACAAGGCTCTTTGCGCAAGCCGCCAACGTAACCACCGACGGCGTCGATCCGGGCGTGATGACCAACAAGACCTTTGCCGCCTACATCGACCGCTCCGGCCGCGACTACAAGAAGATGTCGAAAACACCGGACCAGTATGACGCCTTCGTGGCGCAGATAAGCCATATGTGGGAGACCGAGCCGGCGTGGACCAAGGAGCAGCTCGCTGAGATAACCACGCCGACGGCGATCGTTGCCGGCGACCATGATGAAGCGATCAAGCGCGAACACACCGAATATATCGCCTCCGCCATCCCGGGCGCGAAGCTGATTATCCTGCCCAACGCCAGTCATTTCGCCATGCTGCAAGCGCCGGATGAATATAACCAGGCTGTGCTGGACTTCATCGACGCCAAATAGCGGATTCTGTGCGGCGACAGGGGGATTGCGATTGCGGCGAATGCGGTTATCCTTCTGGCGAGGATCTTTCTGAACCGTCATTTCGGGGAGTTCGATGTATCGCCTGATGGTCGCAAGTGCCGGTTTTCTTGCCGCTCTGGCCGTGCCGGCTTTCGCCGCCGACCCAGCGGCCGATGTTCCGATGACCGCGCCCGGCTTCGACTGGACCGGCTACTATGCCGGCATGCAAGCCGGCTATGGCTGGGGTCGGTCCGACATATCAGGAACAGAGGGCGAGCCGTTTTCGGCCACACCCGATGTTGACGGCGGTTTTGTCGGCGGCCATGTCGCCGGACTGTGGCAATTCGACCAGGCGGTGCTGGGCGCCGAGGCGGAACTCAACTATTCCTCGGTCCGCGGCACGACGGTATCGGCCTTCGGAAGCACATTCGGCACCGACATCAAGTGGTTCGGGTCGGTCAACGCCAAGGCGGGCTACGCCATGGACCGCTTGCTGGTCTATGGCATTGGCGGCGTCGCCTTTGCCGGCATCGAAACATCGCAAGTCGCGGGTCCGGCGTTCGACAGCACGCGCACGAATGTCGGCTGGACCGTGGGTGCCGGCGTCGACTACGCGTTGACCGACAAGTTCGTCGTCGGCGCACAGTATCGCTACTATGATTTCGGCTCCGAGCACTACGACGTAGCGGAACCCTTCAACGATCGCGATCAGAACGTGAAGCTCAACACGGTAGGCATCAATTTGAGCTACAAGTTCTGAGCAGGGCCACAATCGCGACGCTGCCGGACCAGGCAACCACTCAAAGGGCTCTTTCATGGAAGAGCGGCCGGCGCTCCCAGTGGGCGGGGGGAATGGGTTGGGCCTGAGAGGCGCCGGCCTTGGCGGATCAAATCCACCACACGCATCCTACCATTACCCGCCGCGCCGATAATTCCGTGATCGCGCCAGTATCATCAAGTCGCCCGGTCTGTTCGCACGTTCGGCGAACGCTCAACAACACGACTTGACGGGCTGTGTCTGGCGTCTGAAAAGGGCTGGCCTGCGGACGTGGCGGAATTGGTAGACGCAAGGGACTTAAAATCCCTCGATCTCTGATCGTACGGGTTCGATTCCCGTCGTCCGCACCACCCTTCGCTCTTCGAGCTTCGGGTGGCGGGCCACCTGAAGCTCGTTAGTGCATGCCGCCCAAAAGTGAACTCGGTTTTGGGAG